>JAEMGR010000013.1 GCA_016458225.1 Myxococcaceae bacterium JPH2
CGAGCCGGCCTCTTCCGTCGCGCGCGCCGCGCCGAAGATGCGCTTGGGGCGCTCCAGGGCTCGGCTGTCCACGCCGCCCGTCATGGTGCGGCCCGAGCTGTCGACTTCCTTGTTGTAGGCGCGCGCCAGACGCGTGATGGAGTCCAGGAGGACGACCACGTCCTTGCCTGCTTCCACCAGGCGGCGAGCGCGCTCCAGCGCCAGCTCCGCGACCTTCAGGTGGTCCCCCGTGGGCCGGTCCGAGCTGGAGGCCAGCACCTCGGCCTTGATGCTCCGGCGCATGTCCGTCACTTCTTCGGGCCGCTCGTCGATGAGCAGCACCATGACGTGGCACTCGGGGTGGTTGGTGATGACGGCCTGGGCGATCCGCTGGAGCATGATCGTCTTGCCCGTCTTGGGCGGCGCGACGATGAGCGCGCGCTGTCCCTTGCCGATGGGAGAGATGAGATCCAACACCCGCGTCACCATCTCGCGGTGGCCGCTCTCCAGCTTCAGGCGCTCCAGCGGGTCCACCGACGTGAGGTCGGCGAAGTGGGGGAGGCGGGGCGCGGAGTCGAGCGGACGCCCGTCCACCGTGTCCACCTTCTGCACCATGCCCTTGTGCCCGCGCATCTGCGCGAACGCGGTCAGGTACTGGCCCTGACGCAGCCGCAGCTTCTGCACGAGGTTCTTGGGGAGCTCCGGGTCGTCCGGCGCCGGCAGCAGGTTGCGTTTCACCTGGCGCAGGAAGGCGTTGGGGCCCTTGGCTTCCGTGTCCAGCACGCCCTCCACCGGCGACAGGTTCTGCTGGGGCGCGGCCTGGCCTCCGCCGTGGTGCGGACGCTGCTGCGCCTGCTGCGGCTGGCCGCCTCCCTGCTGCTGCTGTTGCTGCTGCGGCGCCGGTTGTTGCTGCTGCTGTTGCTGCTGGGCCTGACGCTGCCGGTACTGCTCCAGCTCCTGCGGCGTGAGGAACACCTGCACCTGCTGGCCGTCCGGGCCCGCCTGCATGCGGTACGCCTGACCGTCCGGAGTGAACAGCACCTGGGCGCCACGACGACGGCGGCGGCGGCGGCGGCGGCGGCCGCTGGGCTGCCCGCCGGGGCCACCCGCCTGTGCGGGGCCTCCCGCGGGAGACTCGCCCTCATCGGGGCCGTCGTCGCCTTCGTCGTCACCCCCGTCGTCATCCGCGTCGTGGGGCGGAGGCGGTCGGGCCGCCGCGGGGGGCGGTGGGGGGACGCGGGGGTCGTTGTCGGGATTCTCGCTCATGAGGCTCCACGCTGCGCGTCTTGCGTGGGCGCTCCCGTAGGGAGGCCGGGGACGCCAGGAAGCAGGTTGGTGGGACAGGATGACGGACGCGGGGCCTTCGAGGAGGCCGAACCGCCCGTCCCTGGAGCACCCCGGCGGCCCGAGAGCCGGCCGGGAGGCATTCGCAACCCTAACAGAGGCCGGGGCCGGGGGCTCCCAGAATTTCGCGTTCCCGGCGTGCGTGTTCGGCGTCGGACCTCTTCAGTGCAAGGTGAGCGTGAAGGGGACCATGGCCTTGAGGCCCCCGCGCAGCACCTCGGGAGAGTCCAACCCCAGCTCGCGGGCGAGCGCGGACAGGGCTTCTGGGGGACCGGGGGGCGGGCGGGGGAGCAGCAGCCCCGCCAGCATGTGCACGCCCGGCTCTCCGTCCAGCCGAGACAGGAGCCCCTTGGCCCCGCCCATCACCACCACGTCCAGCTCCTCCGACGGCTTCACGCCTGCCCGCTTGCGCGCCGTGGCCTCGGCCTCGAAGAGACCGCCCATGGCATCCACGAGTCCGCGCGCCAGGGCGTCCTGGCCGCTCCACACGCGCCCGCGCGCGACCGAGTCGACCCGCGCCTTGTCCAGCTTCCGACGGGCCGCGACCTCGGTGATGAACACGTCGTAGGAGTCCTCGACCCACCGCTGCACCGCGGCCTGCTCGTCGGGCGTCCACGGTCGCCACGTGCCGAGCAGGTCCGCCATGGGGCCGCGCACGACGGTCTCCTCGTTGACGCCGAGCTTGGCGCCCAGCCCCTGCAGCGCGGGCTTGATGTAGTAGACGCCGATGCTGCCGGTGAGCGTGGTGGGCTCGGCGAGGATTTCGTCGGCGCCCACCGCGGCGTAGTAGCCGCCCGAGCCGGCCACGTCGCCCATGGAGGCGATGACGGGCTTGTGCTTCCGGGCCTCCAGCACCGCGCGGTAGATGAGGTCCGAGGCGAGCACGTCGCCGCCCGGCGAGTCCACGCGCACGACGATGGCGACGACGGACGGGTCATCCTGCGCCTCCTGCAGCCCGCGCAGCACCGTCTCCGCGCCCGCGATGCGCGCCAGCCCGAACGGGTCCTCGCGGCTGCTGCCCCCGGTGATGTCGCCCATCACCGGGACGATGGCGATGCGGCGGCGGTGGCCCCAGCGGTTCTCCCGCTCGTCGCGCGGGGAGTAGGTCGGGTCGAAGCGCGCGCCCGGGACCCACTCGGCGACGCGCGCGTCCAGCTCCGTGGCGGAGATGACGCCGTCCAGCAGGCCCGCGGCCAACGCGCGCCGAGGCGACAGCAACCCTTGCGCCCATGCGGCGCGCTGACGCTCGGGGGACAGCTTGCGCCCGGCCTCCACCGCCTGCTCGTAGTGCGCCACCTGCGTGTCGAGGTAGCCGTTGATGGTCTCTCGCTGCGCGGTGCTCAGGTCCGTGCGGGTGAACTGCTCAGGCGCGGTCTTGAACTCGCCCACGCGCGCCACGTCCCAGGTGACGCCCAGCTTCTCCATCGTGCCGCCCAGCGAAATCATGGACACGGCCAGCCCGTTGATGGGCAGCGACGCCTCCGTCAACGCGTACACCCCATCCGCCGAGGACGCGGCCAGGTAGGCCTTGTCGTCCGCGGACAGCAGCACCGCCACGACCTTCTTCCCCGCCACACGCAGCCGGAGGAACGCCTGGCGCAGCTCCTCCGCCGTGCCCCAGCCCACACCGGGCAGGCCCTCCATCTTCACCACCACGCCGCGCAGCCGCTCGTCGCGCGCGGCGAGGTCCAGGAAGCGCATCAGCCGCAGGTATGGGTCTGTCTCGCTGACGCCCAGCAGCGCGAGCGCCGGGCTCACGTTGCTGGACAGCGCGTCGTTGAGATCCAACAGCGTCACGATGCCGCCGGGCGTGCGAACGCCGCGGTAGCGCTCGCTGGAGAGCCGCACGGCAATCACATGGTCCAGCCCGTCATCCGAGCCGCCGAGCGCATACGTGAGGCCCGCGTGTCCCAGGTCCATGGTGGCGGACACCTGGAGCGCCAAGGGCACGCCGTGCTCGAAGCCGTGGGAGACGCCCGCGCCCACGCGCAGCCCGGGCACCATCTCCGCTTGGAGCGTGTACGTGGCCTGGCCTCGGCGGAACGCGCCCTCCGTGAAGCGCCAGTCGATGCCCAGCGTGTAGCGCTCGTCCAAGGGGCGCAGGCCCACGCCGAACCCGTAGCGACGCCGCAGCTTGAGCCCGTCCTCGTCCGGGGCGTTGAGTTCCTGGACCGTGGCCGCCAGGGACAGCGCGCGGTCAGGGCGAGCCGTCAGGCCCACATCCCAGGTGGACAGCCGGTCAATGCTCCGCGTGTCCGAGCTGAAGTCGTGGTACGCGAAGCCGAGCTTCAACGTGCGCGGCCCCAGCGAGAGTCCGAAGGACGTCTTGCGGTAGTCCGGCTCGCCGTGGCCGCGGATCCACTCGAGCGAGAAGCCCGCGCCCAGGCCCAGCAGTCGCGCGCCCAGGTAGACGCCATCTCCCAACGCGTCCCGGTCGACGTCGCGCTCGTGCAGGTAGAAGAGCTGCGCGGCGTCCATGAAGCCCAGGCCCGCCGGGTTGAGCGTCAGGGACGGAGCCTCGTCCGACAGCGCGATCCCCGTGGGGGGCAGCGTCACCCCGCGCGGCGGTACGGCGTCCTGGACGATGTCGCTCGTCTGGGCCAGCGCGAGCGACGGCAGCAGCGACAGCAGGGGTAGGAGGCGCATTCGCCCCGGGACTCTAGGCCGCGAGGCCCCCGGGACAAGCGCCGTCCATCACCATTCCTCGGTTCCCGACACCCCGTCGAGCGGGTCCTTGCCGGAACGCTTCTTCTCGGACTGTCGCGTGCGGCCACCGCGGTCCTCGGCGCCCCAGTCCTCGGTGCCCGCACGGCCCTCCAGCGGATCCGAGCTGCGCACGACCTTCTCGCCGCCCTCCACCGTGTTGACCATCTGGTTCACCACGCGCTCCATCTCCGACTTGAGCTGCCCGAACTCGTCGCCCTGGAGCACCATGCGCCGCGAGCCCAGGCGCTTGCCGGAGGCGGTGTCGAAGAGCGACACGGTCAGCTCGGACGTGCCGTCGCCCACCGCGCGCACCGTTCCCAGCAGCGCGCGGTCCAGCTTCAGCGACTTGCCCAGGTTCATCACCGCGGTGGAGTTCGGGACGTTGGTGCGGCCCACGTCCCCCGCCACCCGGTCGAGCTGCGCGTCATAGGCCTTGTACGCCGGGGTGGGGGACAGGTTCGCCATGACCTCCACGTCGTCCGGGGTGACTTCCATGACCTCGCCGTGTTGGCGGAAGCCCGGACGCTCGATGCGCACCAGGTGCTTGCCCACCGTCATCGCGGAGATGGTCAGCGGCGTGTAGCCCTGCGGCTCACCGTCCACGTACACGCGGGCGCCGGCCGGGCGTGACTTGATGTTCGCGCTGCCGCGAAGCTGCGAGGTGCGGCTCGTGGCGACCTGCACGCGCAGGGTGATGAAGTCCCGGCTGAAGCGCTTGGGATTGAGCTCGAAGGTCGGCGACAGGGCGATGAGGTCGATGATGGCCAGCTTCGCCTCTTCCACGTCGCCGCGAAGCTGGAGGATGGCGCCATAGAGCGCGAGCGAGTCGCACAGGGGCGAGCAGGAGCGCATGGCCGCCGTGGCCGTCTGCAGCTCCTTCATCGTCGCGCGGACCTTGTGCTCCGCGTCCTCGTAGTCCTTGGCGTCGAAGGACTTGACGCTCTCCTCGTAGCCCTTCTTCGCGCGCTGGAGGGATGCCTGGGCGGCCTCGTCATCCGGCAGGCCGAACAGGTCCGCCGACTTGCGCACCGAGAAGTTGGCGAACTGCCCGAGCGAGTCGCTCATGTAGCCCTCCATCTGCACGCTGGCCGACTCGGAGGGCGGATCCATCGGGATGAGGAGCGCCGCGGCGCGCTTGGGCGCGGTGGGGGTAGCGGCGAGCGCGAGGGCCGGGAGGAGGGCGAGCGCGAGGACTTTCATGGCTGGAATCCTGGCAGGGTGCTGTCAGAACGTCACGCCGCCCGGCATGCCGCTCACGGGGTTGAAGCCACGGCCCTTGTCCTGCGTCGCCACGAAGACGACTCCGGCGGCGACCGCCGCAGTGCCACCCACAGCCGCCCAGAACCAGGGCTTGCGCCACACAGCCGCGGACGCGGTGGGCGTCGGGCCGTCCACCGGGACGACCGGGCCGGTGAGGAAGGTGTGCACCTGGTCCGCGGCGTACGTCAGGCTGTGCTTGCCATCGCGCGCGGCCAGCTCCACCTCCAGGCCTCGCAGGCGGTTCTTCGTGCGCAGGTCCCACGCCTGCAGCTCGGATTGGAAGCGGCCCTTCTTGTCCTGGCTCACCGCGGCGAGCACCACGTAGCGCGCGCCCAGCCGCTCGGCGAGTGCGCCCACCTCGGGCGCCGCCACGTTCGCGTCGAAGGCTTGCGCGGTGGACGCGCGGGTGGCGGCCTCACGCAGCGCGGAGTGCGCCGGCGACGGCTCCAGCTTGGACTTCACGCTCGCCGGGCCCGCGGCCTTCACCTCCGTGTACGTGGCGTACGAGGTGTAGCCCGCGAGCTGCACCACCACCGGATAGCCGCCCGGGGGCAGCGTCACGCCCTTGAGCGGCGTGGTGCCCACCTCGCGACCGCGCACGAGCACCGTGGCGCCCTCGGGGATGGACTCCACCGTGAGCGTCCCCGGCGCCTGCTTGGCCAGCTCCGCCTGCGCCTCGGAGAACGCCTTCTGCACGTCCTGGCCGAAGAGGGCCGTGTCCGGCCGCGTCGTCGGCTCGGCCACCAGCGCGTGGGTGAAGGCGGTGCGGGCGCCGGGCATGTCGCCGTTGAGCAGCAGCGACGCGCCGAGCATCAGGTACGTCTCGCCCAGCTTCTCGGCGCGCATGTCCGCTGGCTGCTGGGTGTACGCGTCCGCGGCGGCCTTGAACTTGGCGGCGGCGGCCTCGGGGTCCAGGTTGTCGTAGGCGGAGCGGCCTTCATCGAAGAGCGCGTCGGCCTTGGGCGTCGGCATCGCCGGCGCGGGCGGGAAGGCCGAGGCCAGGCTCACGAACTCCACGTCGTTGCGCGAGCGCAGCATCCGCATCAGCTCGCCTTCGAGCTTGGCGGCGGCGTCCGCTGCCTGAGGCTGGCGCGCGGTGGCGAACAGCGCCACCTGGCTTGAGGCCACCGCGGGCACCGGCGCTTCCTTCACGCGCGAGGGCAGGGGCTCCGGCGTCTTCACGGGCGTGGCCACGGCCGGGGTCGTCTTCGTCGTGCTGGCGGGAGTCTTCGCCGGCGTCGAGGCGGGCTCCGCGAGCGGCTCCGAGGGCGTCACGCTCTCGGGTGGCTCGAAGGCCTCGGAAGACTCGGCGGCGGAGGGCTTGGTGGCCGACGGCTTCTTGGCGGACTTGGACGTCTTGGCGGTCTTGGCCGCCTTCGGCCGGCGCGTCCGGGAAGCGGCATCGGCGGAAGGAGCGCTCAGCGAGATCGCGAGCGCGAGGATCATTGCAAGGCGAGCGAAGGGCACGGCCGGCGATGCTAACCGACACGGGGGGCGGAAGACCATGGGCCTCCGACCGCCCCCCGGCCCCTTCCGCTAGACGTCCAGATCCTGGACCTCGCCGGCGCGCTCGGTGATGAACTTGTACCGAGCGCTGACGTCCTTGCCCATCAGGTCGTTGATGATGCGATCCGTCTCCAGCGGATCGTCAATGGTGACCCGCAGCGTGATGCGGTTCTTGGGGTCGAGCGTCGTCTCCTTCAGCTCGTCGGCCGTCATCTCGCCGAGTCCCTTGAACCGCATGATGTTGGGCTTGGAGTTGACGCGGCCCTTCTCGCGGATGATGCGGTCGCGGTCCGGCTCGTCCAGCGCCCAGTACGTCTCCTTGCCGATGTCCACCCGGTACAGGGGCGGCTGCGCGATGTGCACCGCGCCGCTGTCGATGAGTGGGCGCAGGTGTCGGTAGAAGAACGTCAACAACAGCGTGGCGATGTGGTGGCCGTCGCTGTCGGCGTCCATCAGCAGGAAGACCCGGCCGTAGCGCAGCTTGGACTTGTCGAACTCCGCGCCGATGCCGCAGCCCAGCGCGCTGACGATGTCCTGCAATTCGCGGTTGGTGGCGACCTTGTCCGTGGAGGCCTGCTCCGCGTTGAGCACCTTGCCGCGCAAGGGGAGGATGGCCTGGGTGCGCCTGTCCCGTCCCTGCTTGGCGGAGCCGCCTGCGGAGTCACCTTCCACGATGAACAGCTCGCTGACGCTCGGATCCGTGGATGAGCAGTCCGCCAGCTTGCCCGGCAGGTTGAGCCGGTGGCTCACCGCCGTCTTGCGCGTCACCGCCGCGGAAGCCGCGCGGCTGGCCTCGCGGGCCCGGGCCGCGATGATGATGCGCGCGAGCACCGTCTCCGCGATGGACTTGTTGTCGTTGAGCCACTTCTCCAGCGCCGGCCGGATGACGCCGTCCACCTGACCCGCCACCTCCGGGTTGTTGAGGCGGCCCTTCGTCTGGCCCTGGAACTGCGGCTCCACCACGTAGACGGACAGGATGGCGGTGAGGCCCTCGCGGATGTCCTCCGCGGTGAGCGTCACGCCCTTGGGCGTCAGGTCGTGCGTCTCGATGTAGTTGCGCACCGCCTTCACCACGGCGCTGCGCAGGCCCGCCTCGTGCGTGCCGCCCATGCCGGTGGGGATGCCGTTGACGTAGCTGCGGATGTGCTCGTCGGTGGCCTCCGTCCACGCCAGCGCCGCCTCCAGCCGCACCCCGTTGTCGCGCGAGTGATAGAAGGCCGCGCTGCCCTCGGGCACCATCGGCTTCTTGCGCTCCGTCACCACCTTGGTGAGGTACTCGGCGATGCCGCCGTCGTGCTTGTACGTGACGTGCACCACGGGGCTGGCCGTCTCGTCCTTCCAGACGACCGTCATGCCCTTGTGCAGGTAGCTCTTGGCCTCGAGCCGCTCGCGCACCAGCTCCGCGTCGAACTTGAGCTTCTCTCCGAAGATCTCCGGATCCGGCTCGAAGGTGATGGCCGTGCCGGTGCCGCGCGCCGCGCCATCCACCTTCAGCGCGGAGGTCGCCTTGCCGCGGGCGTACGTCTGGACGTGCTTCTTCCCGTCCTTCTTGATCTCCACCAACATCTTGCGCGAGAGCGCGTTCACTACCGAGCTGCCCACGCCGTGCAGACCGCCGGAGTGGATGTAGTTGCCCTGCTCGAACTTGCCGCCCGAGTGCAGCGTGGTGAGGATGACCTCGAGTGCCGGCTTCTTGAAGCGCGGCATGATGTCCACGGGGATGCCGCGCCCGTTGTCCACGACGGTGATGGTGCGCCCGTCCTTGTGGAGCGTGACTTCCACCGTGGTGGCGTAGCTGTTGATGACCTCGTCCACCGAGTTGTCGAGGATCTCCCACAGCAGGTGGTGATAGCCCGTGCTGTCGGTGCCCCCGATGTACATGGCCGGGCGCTTGCGCACCGGCTCCAGGCCCTCGAGGACCTGGATGTCCGCGCCTGTGTAGCTGTCCTTCTTCGCCATGGGGTCCTCCGACTAGTCCTTCTTCTCGGGGAGCGGCACGAAGGTGACGGGCCGGAGCACGTCCTTCACCGCGTCGCGCCGAGACATCTCGTGGCCCTTGCCGCCTCGTCCCGTCACTTCGTGCTTCGCGGGGGTGAGGTGCAGCTTGCGGCCCTTCTGGGTCTCGAACTCGAGCATCACGTCCTTCTGGTTCGGGGCCACGGCCAGGAAGTCCACCACCCGGTCGCCGTCCTCCACCTTGATGACGGTGACGCCCTTGCCGGGGCCGGCCAGCTCGTTGACCTCCGACACCTTGCACACGAGCGCGTGCGTCTTCTCCGTCAGCACGCCCAACAGGTCGCGATCGCCCACCGGCTGCGTGCCGATGATCTCATCGCCCTCGCCCGTCTTCGCGTAGCGCCGTCCGGCGCGCGTGGAGACCTCGGTGTGCGGCGCAAGAAGGAAGCGCAGGCCCAGGCCCTGCTTGGTGACGGCCACCAGCTTCTCCGGCTGATGCAGCCGCGAGTCCAGGGACAGGGCGCCCACCACGCGCTCGCCGTCGTCGAACTTGAAGAGCTTCTGCACCGGGTCGCCGTAGCCCGTGGACGCGGGCACGTCGTTGAAGCGCGTGACGTAGGCGGTGCCGAAGTTGCTGAGCAGCACCAGGTTCGCCTTCAGGCTGCCGGCGAGCACCGTCATCACCGCGTCGCCCTCGCGCAGGCGGGTGGTGGACGGGTCCTTCACCTCGCGCACGCGCTTGATCCACCCGTCGCGGGTGATGACCACGTGGGCGTCCTCGTCCGCGATGAACGCCTCCGCCGAGAACTCCATCTCCTCGGCTCCGGCGCCGCCGACGCGGGTGCGCCGCTTGTCCGCGTAGGGACGAATCTCGCCCAGCTCGTCCTTGACGGTGCCCCACAGCTTCTTCTTGTCCTTGAGCACGCCCTCGATGCGCTTGATCTCCGCGCGCTTCTCCTTGAGTTCCTTCTGGACGACGAGGATCTCCAGGCGGGCCAGCTTGTAGAGCTTCATCTCCAGGATGGCGTCCACCTGGAGCTCGTCCATCTTGAAGCGCGCCATCAACTTCTGCGCCGCGTCCTGCTTGCCCTCGGACTGGCGGATGATGCGGATGATCTCATCCAGCGCGTCGTAGGCCTTCTCGAAGCCCTCGAGGATGTGGACGCGCTTCTTCAGCTCGGCCAGCTCGTGCTGGAGCCGCCGCGTCACGATGTCGAAGCGGAAGTCCAGGAAGTACTGGAGGATGGTCTTGAGGTCCAACCGCTTGGGCGTGCCGACCTCGGGGTTCTCCGAGGGCACGAGGCACGTGAGGTTGACCGCGAAGTTCGTCTGGAGCGGGGTGTGCTTGTAGAGGTACGCCATCACCAGCTCGGGATTGGCGTCCTTCTTCAGCTCCAGGACGATGCGCACCTCCTTGGTGGACTCGTCGCGCACGTCGACGATGAGCGGCAGCTTCCGCTCGCGCACCAGGTCGCCAATCTTCGCGACCAGGGTGGACTTGTTCACCGTGTAGGGGATGGAGGTGACGATGATCTGCTGGCCGCCGCGCTTGAGCTCCTCGGTCTTCCACTCACCGCGGATGCGGACGCTGCCCTGGCCCGTCTCGTAGATTTCCCGCAGCTCGGGCTTGCTGTTGAGGATCTGCCCGCCGGTGGGGAAGTCCGGGCCCTTGATGAACTTGAGCAGGTCCTTGGTGGCCAGCGTGGGCGCGTCGATGAGGGCCATCAACGCGTCCAGCAGCTCGCCCAGGTGGTGGGGCGGGATGTTGGTGGCCATGCCCACGGCGATGCCCGTGGTGCCGTTCATCAGGAGCTGCGGCACGCGCGCCGGGATGACGATGGGCTCGTTGCGGGTGCCGTCGTAGCTGGGCCGGAAGTCGACCGTCTTGCTCTCCAGCTCGCGCAAGAGCTCCGTGGCCAGCTTCTCCAGGCGGCACTCGGTGTAGCGGTAGGCGGCGGCGAAGTCGCCGTCGAGCGAGCCGAAGTTTCCGTGCCCGTCCACCAGCGGGTAGCGCAGGGAGAAGTCCTGCGCCATGCGCACGAGCGCGTCGTAGATGGAGGCGTCGCCGTGCGGGTGGTAGCGACCCATGATGGCGCCGACGACCTGCGCGCACTTCTGGTACTTCGTGTCGAACGACAGGTTCAGGTCGTTCCACATTCCGTAGAGGATGCGGCGCTGCACCGGCTTCAGGCCGTCGCGCACGTCCGGGAGGGCGCGCGAGGTGATGACGGAGAGCGCGTAGTTGAGGTAGCGCCGGCGCGCTTCCTCGCCCAGGGACGCGGGCACCCCGTTGGCGTCACCGCCGCCGCCGCCGGACGCGGAGGAGCCGCCTCCGCCGCTGCCCGAGGCCCCCTGCTTCTTTCGCGTCTTCGTTTCGGCGTCTGCGAGCATGGTCATGGAATCCAGATGGGTCCGTTCCGTACCCAACGCGGTGGGCGCCTTCCGCACTCCGCAGGCTGGGTGGCACAACTCGATGAGGGCGGCGGAACTACCACGCCCCCCCGACATTGAGAACGAATTCGGGAGGTTGCGTCATCTCCGCGCAGTTTTGTCTGAACTTTTGTTCAGTTCTATCCGCCGACCGGACCCTCACGCAACCCCTGGGAATCCTGGGGAACAGGGGGCCCAGCGACCGGCCTGGGGGGCCGTCGCTGGGATGGCGCGAGGAGGGCGGAGCGTCGAGCCGCTACTTGGTGCCCGCGGCGGGGGCGCGGCTCCAGTTGCCGGCCTTGCCGCTCGTCTTGCCGTTGTTGTTGCCCTTGAAGATCTGCACGCTGCTGCCCGCCCCGCTGCCGAGCATGCCGGTGACGGTGCCCTGCACGGGCTTGGCTCCGGGCGGGTGGTAGATGACGCGGACCTTCCGGCCGGAGGGCAGGGTGGCGGTGGTGGCGTCCACGAGCACGTAGACGGTGTTGCCGTCCGACTGGACGCGCTCGGGGTCCTGGCGGTGGTTCAGCTCGGCGAGCAGCTCGCCGTCGTCCGCGCTCTTGGCCTCGTCTCCGAGCTGGCGCACCTTCACGCGCAGGAAGGCGGACGACGTGCCGCCTTCCTTGTAGTCGCGAGCGCCCTGGATGATGACGGCCAGGTCCGCGCCGTTCTCCGGCGCGCCGCTTCCCAGGCGCAGGCCCGTCTGGGGGTTGGCGTCCGTGTCGAGGAAGAGGGTGGCGTTGGCGCAGCGGTTCTTGCAGTCGTCGCCCCAGGGCAGCTTGTCGAAGCGCAAGCGCATGGCGAAGTCGCTGCCTTGCGGGCCCACGGTGGCGTCGGTGATGACGGGACGCTCCTCGTCCATGGGGGGCTTGTAGCGGAAGGTGACGCTCGATTTGCCCGCAGCGGCGGCGCTCCCACCGAGGAGCAGGGTACAGGCAAGCAGCGCGGGCAGACGAATCACGGGAGAGACCTCCTGGCGGGACGGGGGCAGGGGACGCATTCAAGTGGGAGCGGCCCGCGCCTTCAAGCCTTCCGCGTAGAGTGGGCCGATTGGAGGCGACCATGCCGACGCCGTACGTGCGCCAACTGAAGCTCGGGCCGATGGACAACTTCGTCTACCTCGTGGGGCCGGCGGACGGCGCCGAGGTCGTGGTGGTGGACCCGGCGTGGGACGTGCCGGCCATCGAGGCGGCGGTCGCGGCCGACGGCAAGCGCGTGGCGGGCGCGTTCATCTCTCACAGCCACTTCGACCACATGAACGGCCTGGGCGAGCTGCTCTCCCGCCACGATGTGCCCGTCTACGCGCAGGGCGCGGAGGTGGACTTCTCGCCCGAGCTTCGCGACGTGGGCGGTGACGCGTTGCAGCGGCTCGGCGCGGGGGACTCGGTGCTCGTGGGTGCCCGCGCGTTCCAGGCGCTGCACACGCCGGGTCATACACCGGGCTCGCACTGCCTGTTGGCCCAGGACGCGCTCGTGTCCGGGGACACGCTGTTCATCAGCGGGTGCGGCCGGTGCGACATGAAGGGCGGCAACCCGGAGGACATGTATCGCTCGCTGTCGCAGGTGCTCGGCAAGGTGCCGGACACGGCGCGGCTGTTCCCGGGCCATGACTACGCGGAGGTGCCCGTGGCCGGCATGGACCAGGTGCGCAAGTCGAACCCCTACTTCGCGTTCCCGGACGTGGCCTCGTTCGTCGCGTTCCGCATGCGCCCAAGGAAGTGAGGTCCGAGGATGCCCGGTGGCAAGCGTCTTCCACCCCCCGCGACGTGGCCCCAGCTCTGGATGCAGGTGGGCCTCTACGCGTTCATTGCGGCCGTCTTCCAGCTGGGCGGTGTGTTCTCTCTCGTGGGCTTCTTCCGCGGGCTTCATCGCAGGCCGGAGACGGTGGCTGTGGGCGTGGCCACTTCGGCCATGGCCCTCGCGGTCATGGCCGAGGTGGTCCGCATCTACCGCGCGGGGCCTCTGCCCCAACATCCCGAGGCCATCGCGTCCATGTCGGTGCCGCCGCGCCATTTCTTGATTCTGGCGACGATCCTCTTTGCTCCCCTGTCCGTCTTGTTCTGGTCGGGCATGCGACCGCTGGTCGTGATTCCCGTGGGCGGCTGGCTCTATGTGGCCTTCCGGCTGTGGCACGACCGAGGACTCCGCGCGGGCGGCTCGGGCTCAGGCCCTCCGGGCCCGGGGAACGGGCGGCATCTGCACGCCTCCCCTCGGCCGGGCGTGCAGGGACCAGTAGGCAAAGAGTCCCAGGAGCGCCACGGACAGCAGTGACCACACCGCGGCCCAGACGATGGACGGAACCCACGTGAGTTCGGCCAGCAGCGCCGCGTCGCTGTGCGCTCGCACCGCGCTGTTCCACAGGTCATCGCGCAAGTCGAACAGCACGTAGAGCGCGGTGAACGCCGCCAGGAACAGGTTCACCGCGTCCACCAGCCCGTCCGGCAGGAACCGCGCGCCCAGCGCCATCACCACGGCCGTGCCCAGGCAGAACATCAGCGTGAAGCCGTCGCCCGCGTAGAGAAACCCCATCACCGCCAGCCACACGCCCGCCGCGCCCAGCACCCACCGGCGCGCGTGGAACCGGAACGTGGCCAGCATCAGCAGCGAGCCCGCCACCGCGCTGCCCACATACCCCGCTGAGTACACCGCCACCTGGTTGAACACGCCTGGCGGCAGACGGGACAGGCAGGCGCCGGACTCGTTGGCCGCCAGGTGGATGCGATCCACCGAGCCCCCCACGAGCAGCGTGGCGAGCGCGTGGCCGCTCTCATGCATCATCACCACCAGCAGCTTCAGGGGCCACAACACCGGCGAGTCCCAGAAATACCAGGACACTCCCAGCAGCAGGAGCAAGAGGGTCATCCGTCCCAGGTCCAGCGTGGCTCCGCTCGCGGTTCGCATCTCGGTTGCTCCCTCCCCTGGACACGGGAACTCCTAAGTCCGGTCCATCTTCCGCGAAAACGGCTCGCCGCGTACTGGAGGAGTCGCGTGCGGGCGGCGGACGGGGTAGGGAGGGAGGACCATGAAGAAGACGCTCCTTCTCCTCTCGCTCGTGGCTGCCCCAGCGCTCGCTGGGGAAGGGAAGTGGACCCCGCAGCAGGTCCTGGAACTGGACCCTGCGTGGCTCAAGGCCCAGGGCCTTCAGCTTCCTCCCAAGAAGTTGTGGGATCCCCAGCGCGGCACGGGCCTGCTGGCGGGCACGGTGAACACCGGTGGGTGTTCCGGCTCCTTCATCTCCGGCACGGGCCTCATCATCACCAACCACCACTGCGCCTTCTCCATCGTCCAGGAGCACAGCAGCCCGCAGAAGGACCTCATCACGCAGGGCTTCCTCGCCAAGGAGCGCTCGGATGAGCTGCCCGGCAAGGGCTCTCGCGTGCAGGTGCCTCGGGCCTTCAAGGACGTGACGGCGGAGGTGCTCGCCGCGGTGCCCGCCGGCGCGGATGATCTCACGCGTTACAAGGCCATCGACCGCAAGCAGAAGGAGCTGGTCGCCGAGTGCGAGAAGCGCCCGGCCACGCGCTGCCAGGTCGCGACGTTCGACGGCGGCGTCAACTACACGCTGGTGGACGCGGTGGAGCTGCAGGACGTGCGGCTCGTCTACGCGCCGCCGCGCGAGGTGGGCGAGTACGGCGGCGAAGAGGACAACTGGATGTGGCCGCGCCACACCGGCGACTTCGCCATCATCCGCGCGTACACCGCGCCGGATGGCAGCTCCGCGCCGTACAGCGACAAGAACGTGCCCTACAAGGCGGAGTTCTTCTTCCCGCTGGCCACCCAGGGCGTCAAGCCGGGCGACTTCGTGATGGTGCTGGGCTACCCGGGCACCACGTTCCGCACGCTGCTGGCGGACGAGATGGCCGAGCGCGAGGCGCGCTTCTACCCGAAGGTGCGCGACGTCGTGGGCGAGGCCATCCGCATCATGGAGTCCGAGGGAGAGAAGGACGCGGCGGGGAAGATCGCCGTGGCCTCGGTGGTGAAGGGCCTGAACAACTTCTACAAGAACTCGGGCGGGCAGCTCGCGGGCCTCAAGCGCGGCCACATCGTGGAGAAGCAGCACGCGGCCGAGGAGGCCGTGGTGTCGTGGGCCGAGAAGGGCGGCGCCAAGTGGGTGGAGTCCCTCCAGGCTCGCGAGGCGCTGCTCGCGGAAGGACGCGCGTCGGCGAAGACCTTCGAGCGCGAGTTCCTCCTGTCCATGTCGGGACGACTGGCGCGCAGCACGGCGCTGGCCACGACGGTGGCTCGGCTTGCCCAGGAGCGCGCCAAGCCGGACATGGAGCGGCGCCCCGAGTACATGGACCGCGAGCTGCCGCGCATCAAGGACCGGCTGGAGCGCGAGCAGAAGAACCTCTTCCTCACCGCGGACAAGAAGGTGCTGTTCGCCTTCGTCAAGCGCGCGCAGGCGCTGGGCCCCGACGAGCGCATCGCCTCCATCGACACGCACTTCGGCAAGGCCTCGACCGACGCGGAGCTGACCGCGCGCATCGATGCCCTCTATGCGCAGACCAAGGTGCTCACGCTGGACGAGCGCCTGAAGATGGTGGGCGAGAGCGTGGCGCAGCTCGAGGCGCGCAAGGATCCGCTGCTCGCCTTCGGCCTGGATTTGGCGAAGGAGCAGGCCGCGCTGGATGACCTGAAGGACCGTCGCCAGGGGGCCATGTCGCGGCTGCGGCCGGCGTGGCGCAAGGCGGTGATGGCGCACGCGGGCAAGCCGGTGGCGCCGGACGCCAACAGCACCCTGCGCGTCACGTTCGCCAAGGTGCAGGGCTACTCGCCGCGCGACGGCGTCATCTACACGCCGCAGACGACGCTGACTGGCATGCTGGAGAAGCACACGGGCCAGGAGCCGTTCAACGCGCCGGAGAAGGTCCGCGCGGTGGCCGAGGCGAAGCGCTTTGGCGCCTGGGCGGATCCCCGCCTCAAGGACGTTCCGGTGGACTTCCTCGCGGACGCGGACACCACGGGCGGCAACTCGGGCAGCCCCACCGTCAACGGCAAGGGCCAGCTCGTGGGCGTCAACTTCGACCGCGTCTGGGAGAACGTGGCCAACGATTTCGGCTACAACCCCGACGTGGCGCGCAACGTGAGCGTGGACGTGCGCTACGTGCTGTGGATGTTGGATCAGGTGGAGGACGCCGACGGACTGCTGCGCGAGCTGGGCGTGCGCAAGGGGTCGCCGGTGGCGAAGGAGACGCGCTGATGGCGGATGCGACGGATGGACTGCCCACGCTGCCGACGTTCCGACCCGAGGAGCAGGTCTGCGGCAACTGCAAGCTGTGGAGCCCGCACTCGGTGGATCACCGAGGGTGGGTGGGGCCGTGTCGGCTCCAACCCCAGCGTGGGCTGTATCCTCCGTCGGCCCCCATTTGCGACAAGTACGCGCCTCGGGGCACCGCGGTGGCCCCGACGGCGCAGTCTGGAGCCGGGCGTGAGCGCACGGCCCGGACCGTGGCGCCCGTCATCATCCGGCGCCGCGTGGACCCGAACGAAGCGGTGGACCTGGAAGGGTTGAGCATGACGCGTGAAGAGCTGATGGACATCTTCCGGGAGGCCTCCGGTCTGGCCGATGCGCCGCCGCTGGCCAACAAGTGGGAGGGCGGCACGGTGCGCCTCGTCCCTGGCAACCCGGAGCTGCAGGCCAAGGACCTTCCCATCGACAACTTGTTCCACAAGGTCGTGATGATTCGCGACCGGCTGCGCGTGCTGGAGCAGAAGCTCAACGCGCACCCGAAGTTGTCGGACGCGGAGAAGGTGGAGATGCAGAGCTACGTCACGCGCGTGTACGGCTCGCTCACCAGCTTCAACATCCTGTTCAAGGAGAAGGGCGACCAGTTCGTCGGCAGCAAGGGCGACGAGTAGCGCCGCGTCGTCGTCACGGCTGCTGTCCGCGCTCCTCCATCACCGCGAGGGCGCGGATCCGTCCCCGGTGCAGGGCGCTCTTCACCGTGCCCTCCGGAATCTGGAGCAGCCGCGCAATCTCCGGGTAGCTCAGGCCGCGCTCCTCGCGCAGGTAGAGCACCTGGCGCTGCTGCGCGTTGACCTCCTCCAGCGCCTCGTGGAAGTGGCGCTGCATCTGCGCGCCCACGGCCTGGGCCTCGGGGGACGCGACTTCTTGAGGCTCATGTCCGAGTCGCTCACGACGCCGGCGCGCGCGCAGCCAGTTGATGCTGCTGTTCACCATCACCCGATGCAGCCACGTGGTCCATGCCGCGCGTCCGCCGAACCCTGGAGTCCGGCGCGCCAGACGGGAGAAGACGTCCTGCACCACGTCCTCCGCGTCGTCGATGTCCCCGACGATGCGCCGGGCGATGGCCAGCGCGCGGGGACGGTGCTCGGCATACAGCTCGGAGAGAGCGGGCAGCGGGATGAGGGCGGCTTGCATCATGCGTGGGGGTCTCCTCTGTTCCCCCGATGAGGGCTTGGGGGTTGGAACGCACGAGCGCCTGGAAGGGTCTAACGGCCCCGAGGGGTCACGCTCGGGGCTGCGTGCGACGGTGGGCTCGTCCCGCAGGGTGGGGGGACGTGGCGGAGGACTCCCTGCATGCCCCGTCGCGTGCCTGACGAGGAGGCGGGCGACGGGGCTGCTCGTCAGCGGGCGCGCGCCGGGGGGGGCCCCAGCTTGTCGTGGGCGCGCCGCGTGGCGTGCGGGCGAGGGAGGGACGGATGGAGCGCGCGGCCGACCCGGAGCGAGGGGGGCACCGAGCCCCAGGACGACGACTCCGACGACGGAGGCACTCGGGCGTCCTCGACTTTCTCTTGGGGAGGCCGCTCTCCACGGCCCAGGCGCTGCACGAGCGCATCGGCATCGTGGCGGGCGTGGCGCTGCTGGGGCTGGACGCGCTGTCGTCCGCGGCCTACGGCCCCGAGGCCGCGCTCACCGTGCTGCGTCCGCTGGGGACCCAGGGCGTGTGGCTGTTGCTGCCGGTGGTGGCGTGCATCATCGGCCTGCTGATGATGGTCGCCAGCTCGTACATGCAGACCATCGCGGCCTACCCCCACGGCGGCGGCGCGTACACCGTGGCTCGCGAGAACCTGGGGCAAGGAGCAGGACGGCTGGCGGCGTCGGCCCTCATGCTCGACTACGTGCTCAACGTCGCGGTGGGTATCTCCGCGGGCGTGGGCGCGCTCGTGTCCGTCTTCCCCGGGCTGCACGCGTACACGCTCGCGCTCACGCTGGGGCTGCTCGCGCTGCTCACGCTCATCAACCTGCGCGGCGTGCGCGAGGCCGGCGCCGTGTTCGTGCTCCCCACCTGGCTGTTCATCGCCGCGCTGGTCACGACGCTGGGCGTGGGCGCGCTCCAGATGCTGACCCACGGAGGCCATCCGCTCGTGGAGGTGCCACCGCCGTCGCTGCCCGCGCCCACGAGCGCTGCCACCGTATGGCTGGTGCTGCGCGCGTTCGCCAGTGGCTGCACGGCCATGACGGGCGTGGAGGCCATCAGCAACGGTGTCCCGCTGTTCCGCGACCCCTCCATTCGTCGTGCGCGCACCACGCTCGCGCTCATCGTCGGCACCCTCGTGTTGCTGTTGGCGGGCGTGGCCGTGCTGTGCCGCGCCTATGGCGTGGGCGCCACCGTGCCGGGCTCTTCGAGCTACCAGAGCGTGTTGTCTCAGCTCATCGGCGCGGTGATGGGGCGCGGCGCCTTCTACTACGGCGCCATGGCGACCATTCTCGCGGTGCTCTCGCTGTCCGCCAACACGAGCTTCGCGGACTTCCCGCGCGTGTGCCGCCTGCTGGCCCAGGACCGGAACCTCCCGGTGCCGTTCGCGCATCGGGGCCGGCGGCTCGTGTTCTCCTACGGCATTCTCACGCTCGCGGTGCTGGCGGCCGTCCTCCTCATCGTCTGCCAAGGCATCACGGATCGCCTCATCCCGCTGTTCGCCATGGGCGCGCTGCTGGCCTTCACCTTGTCGCAGCTCGGCATGGTGGTGCATTGGAACCGCCACCGGGCGCAGGTGGGGTGGCAATGGCGGCGCGCGGTCAATGGCGTGGGCGCGACACTGACCGCGCTCACGCTGCTCATCGTCGGCGTGTCCAAGTTCGCCGAGGGCGGCTGGGCCGCGCTCCTGCTCATCCCGCTGGGCGTCCTGCTCTTCTCTCGCTTTCACGCGGCCTACGCGCGCATGGCCCGCGCGACCGGGCTGCAGCGCCCCATTCGCCTGCCCGCCACGTCATCCTTCATCGTCGTCGTTCCGGTGGACCGCTGGTCGCACGCGTCCGAGGCGGCGCTGTGCTTCGCGCTGGAGCTCAGCCAGGACGTCCACGCGGTGCACGTGTGCACGGGCGAGGACGCGGAGGCGGAGCTGAGCGCCGCGTGGCGCAACTACGTGGAGGGCCCCATGGCCGCGGCAGGACGCGAGCCTCCGCGCCTGGTCCATGTCCCGTCTCCGTATCGCGGCGTGGTGTGGCCGCTCCTGGACCATGTGGACTCGCTGCTGGAGCAAGCGCCGCATCGCACCGTGGTGGTGGTGCTGCCCGAGCTGTTGGAGCGTCGATGGTTCCTCTCCGCGCTCTACGGACATCGCTCCGAGGTGCTGCGCAGCGCGCTCCTCATGAGCGACGAGCGGCGGCTCGTGGTGACCAGCGTGCCTTGGTACCTGCCCAGCGCGGACCGGCCCGAGCCTCACTCCGCCTGGTGGGGTGCCTCCCCCGGCGACGAGGCCCCTTCCCACTGAGGCCCGGGCTACACCGTCTGCGGGGCGTGCTCGTGCGTGGACTCGCGCGAGCGCACCTCGTGGGGCTCGCTCATCCGCGCCTGCGCGGCGTAGCTGGACAGGTCGGGCTGGCGCATGTCGTGCCACCGGGTGTCCGGAGCGATGAGCGCATCCGCCTCCGACGGGCCCCAGGTGCCAGGCGTGTACAGATGCAACGGCGTCACATCTCCGAGGACGGAGTCCACCACGCGCCAGGCCTGCTCCACCGCGTCCTGCCGCGCGAAGAGGGACGAGTCGCCGCGCATCGCGTCCCCGAGCAGCCGCTCATAGGGTTCCTTCTGCGCGCCTCGGTTGCGCAGGGCGATGAGTTCCACGTCCTCGCCCACCATGGCCTCGCCTGGGCGCTTGGTGCGCGCGCCGATGGAGATGAGCACGTCGGGCCCCAGCCGGAAGCGCACGAAGTCCGGCGTGCCGGGGTGGCCGTTGTCGAAGATGGGGTAGGGCGGGCGCTTGAACTCCACGCGCACCTCCGTGGCCGTCACCGGCAGGCACTTGCCCGCGCGCAGATAGAAGGGCACGCCGGCCCAGCGCCACGAGTCGATGTGCAATCGCACCGCGGCGAACGTCTCCACGTTGGAGGTGGGCGACACGCCCGGCTCGCGGCGGTAGTCGGTGAACTGGCCGCGCACCACGTCATCGGGCCCCAGCGCGACCATGTGACGGAAGACGCGGCTGCGCTCGTCTCGGATGTCCTCGGGGGACGGGCCCGCGGGAGGCTCCATGGCCAAGAGCGCCACCACCTGGAGCAGGTGGTTCTGCACCACGTCGCGCATCGCGCCCACCTGCTCGTAGAACGAGCCGCGCCCCTGCACGCCAATGCTCTCCGCCAGCGTGATTTGCACGCTGCTGACGTACTGGCGGTTCCACACCGGCTCCAGGAACGAGTTGGCGAAGCGGAAGAAGAGCAGGTTCAGCACCGGCTCCTTCCCGAGGAAGTGGTCGATGCGGAAGATGGCCTCCTCGGGCAGGAAGCGGTGCAGTTCCAGGTTGAGCGCGCGCGCCGAGG
Source organism: Myxococcaceae bacterium JPH2 (assembly GCA_016458225.1). NCBI lineage: Bacteria > Pseudomonadati > Myxococcota > Myxococcia > Myxococcales > Myxococcaceae > Myxococcaceae bacterium JPH2. Next base: position 20,900 of record JAEMGR010000013.1, read on the forward strand.
TCAAATCCCTTCCGAAGGGCTTCTCCACCACCACGCGCCCATTGGCGAGCGCGCCCGCGTGCGCGAGTCCCTCCACCACGACGGCGAAGAGCGCTGGCGGAATGGCGAAGTAGTGCAGCGGGCACGTGGCCCCGTCCATCGCGGCCTTCACCCGCGCGTACGTGTCGGGCGAGCGGTAGTCCCCGTCCACGTAGCGCAGCAGCGAGCACAGCTTGGGGAAGGCCACGGGGTCCACTCCGCCGTGGGCCATGATGCTGTCGCGGGCGCGCTGGCGCAGGTGCTCCAACGTCCATCCGGACTTGGCCACGCCGATGACGGGACACGACAGCCGTCCCGCGCGTACCAGGGCCTGGAGGGCAGGGAAGATTTTCTTGTACGCCAGGTCACCCGTGGCGCCGAAGAAGACGAGGGCATCGGACAGGAGTTCAGCCATGGCTCAGGCTCCCGGGGTGGGCCGCTCGAGGTGTCCGCCGAACTGGAAGCGCATGGCGGACAGCAGTTGGTTGGCGAAGGCGCTCGCGCCCTGGGCGCTGAAGCGCGCGAACAGCGCCGCGGCGAGCACGGGTACCGGCACGCCCTCGTGGTCCGCGGCCTCCAGCGTCCATCGGCCTTCGCCCGAGTCCGCCACGCGGCCAGAGAAGTTCTGCAGCGTCGGGTCCAACCGGAGCGCGCGCGCGGACAGGTCCAGCAGCCACGAGGAGATGACGCTGCCGCGCCGCCACACCTCGGCGATGGCCCCGAGGTCGAAGTCGTAGAGGTAGTGCTCGGGGTTGCGCAGGGGCGCGGTCTCCGCGTCCACGGGCCGGGGATGCTTTCCCACGTTCGCCTTGTGCAGGATGTTGAAGCCCTCGGCGTAGGCGGCCATCAGCCCGTACTCGATGCCGTTGTGCACCATCTTCACGAAGTGCCCCGCGCCGTGGGGCCCGCAGTGCAGCCATCCCTCCTCGGCGGGCAGGGGCGGCGACGCGTCGCCGGACTGGCGCTCCGCGCTCGCCACGCCTGGCGCGAGCGAAGCGAACAGCGGCGCCAGCCGGGTCACCACGTCCGCCTCGCCCCCAATCATCAGGCAGTAGCCGCGCTGCCGACCCCACACCCCGCCGCTCACTCCCACGTCCACGGCGTGCAGGTGTCGCTCGCGCAGCTCGCCCGCGCGGCGCAGGTCATCCAGGTAGTAGGAGTTGCCGCCGTCGATGACGGTGTCGCCGGGCTCCAGCAGCGGAATGAGGGCCTGGAGCGTCAGGTCCACCAGCCCCGCGGGCAGCATCAACCAGACGGCGCGCGGAGCGGCGAGCTGGCGGACCAGCGCCTCGAGCGAGTCCGCGCCCGTCGCGCCCTCCTGGCGGAGCGCCTCCACGGCCGTCGGGCGGATGTCGGTGACGACGCAGCGGTGTCCCGCCTGGAGCAGCCGGAGCGCCATGTTCGCGCCCATCCGCCCCAACCCCACCATGCCCACGTCCATGCGCGCCTCCCCGCCCCGGGAGTCCGTGCCACGGGGCGTCGCTCACGGTGAGCACTGGTGGACGGACGCGGCAGCACGGACCGAGCACAGGGCCTGCCTGGAAGGCCGCCCCGCGCCCGCGCGGGCCTATTCCTGCTCGTCCTGTCTCGTGAGGCCCCAGTCCTTCAATCGCTTGAAGAGGGTGGAGCGGGCCACGCCCAGCTCCCGCGCCACGCGCTCGCGGTTGTTGTTGCAGCGGCGCAGCGCGGCTTCGACGATCTGCCGCTCCAGCTTCTCCATCATCTGCTCCAGCGTCATGCCGGGCGGCAGCTCCGGCACCACCACGCCCGTCTCGCGGTTCAGCTCCTGGTCGAAGGAGATGTCGCCCGCGTCGACGGCGGTGCCCTTGCGCAGCAGCAGTCCCCGGTGCACCACGTTGCGCAGCTCGCGGATGTTGCCCGGCCACGCGTGCTGCTGCAGGCGCTCGGCGGCGGCGGGGGTGAACGTCACGGACTGCCCGCGCGGCGCGAAGAGGCGCAGGAAGTGCTCGGCCAGCGCGACGATGTCCCCGCGGCGGCTGCGCAGCGGAGGCAGGTGCAGCGGGATGACGCAGAGGCGGTAGTACAGGTCCTCGCGGAAGCGACCCTCGCGCGCCGCGGTCAGCAGGTCCACGTTCGTCGCGGCGACCACGCGCACGTCCACGTGGAGCGGGCGGCTGGCGCCCACGCGCTTGATTTCCCCGCTCTCCAGCGCGCGCAGCAGCTTGGCCTGGACGTCCAGCGGCAGCTCGCCAATCTCGTCGAGGAACAGGGTGCTGCCATCGGCCTCCTCGAAGGCGCCCTTGCGCGCGTTCACCGCGCCCGTGAAGGCGCCCTTCTCGTGGCCGAACAGCTCGCTCTCGATGAGTTCCTTGGAGATGGCCGCGCAGTTGACGGGGATGAGCGTGCGGTCCGCGCGCGGCGAGCACGCATGGAGCGCCTGTGCCACCAGCTCCTTGCCCGTGCCGGACTCGCCCAGGATGGTCACCGCCGCGGTGGATGGCGCCACGCGCTCGATGAGCTCCGAGATGCGCCGCACGGAGGGATCATTCCCGATGATGCCGTGGAACGATGTGTCCTTGCGCTGCGCCGGTACGGCCTCCAGCACCAGCTCCGTCTCGCCCACGCGCAGCGTGGTGGGCAGCGCGACCTCTGCCTCGTGGACGCGCACCGGCCCCACCCACGTGCCGTTGGTGGAGCGCAGGTCCACCACCTGGAAGACGCTGTCCCGCCGCGCCACCTTCACGTGGCGACCGGAGATGAAGCGGTCCTGCGCGAGCACCAGGTCGCAGCCCGCGTCCTTGCCCACCGTGAAGCTGTCGCCCGTCATCCGGTGCACGGTCTCGGTGAGCCCCTGCCGCACGCGCACCTGGGCCGGAAGCCACCGTCCCGCTCGCGCATCGGGGGCCCGCACCGCCGTCGTGTGCGCGCCTACCTCGGTATCCGGCTCGGCCTCACCACGGGTGGTCACCCGGAACACCGCGCGCCACGGGCCCAGCTCCAGGTCCGCGCCGTCCGCCAGCTCGCCGCGCTCCACGCGCTGGCCGGCCACCACGGTGCCCTTGCCGGACAGGTCCTCCACGAGGCAGCGCTGGCCATCCCACGCGAGGGCCACCTGCTGGCGGCTCACCTCGGGGTCTGGAATGGCCACGTCGCATGCGTCGCCGCGCCCCAACACCAGCCGGGCGCGCTCCACCCCCACCCGCAACACCTCCTCGCCACGACGGAAGAACACCAGCTCCGGCATCCCAGCCACTCCCACGAAGGTCAGTCCGGGGATGCGTTTACATGGCGCGCTGGCCGGCTTTCAACCCCACGCCCGGAGTGGGCGTGGGGGCTCGCACGGGCCTAGCGCTTGGGCTGGAAGCGCACGCTGCTCAGCATGCCCGTCAGCTTGCCTGCGCGGTACTGCGGGTTCTCGCGATCTGCCGGCAACATGTTGAGCGCGATGCTCAGCGGTCCCAGGCGCTTCTGGAAGTCCGGGTCGAACTTGATGCGCACGTCCAGCGCCAGCTCGCTGTACTCCGGACGCTTGCCGAGCTTCACCGTGCCGGTGCCCGAGCCGTCCAGGTCATCGCTCTTGAGCGTCAGCGTCTTCACCGTGCCCAGGCCCTTGTCGAACTGGATGTCCCCGTTGAGTTCGCCCAGCTGGATGCGCGGGGCGTCCATGGGCATGGCGGGAGTGCCAGGGGAGAGCGGGATGGCCACCTTGCCGCCCTTGATGAGCAGCCCCTTGGTGTCGAGCGTGAGCGTCCCCGTCGCGGCGGACCAGTCCGCGGAGCCGGCCTTGAGGACCGAGCCGGGCATGTTCAGCGCCAGGTTCCCGCTCACGTTGCCCTCCATGTCCAGGCCCGTGTAGGCCGGCAGGTTGCCGCCGTCGGCCTTCAGGCCCCGGGCCTCCAGCCGGATGGCCAGGTCGGAGAGCCCGCCCACGCTGAAGAACACCGAGCCGCCCATGGCGTTGGCGTTCACCGCCAGCCCCGGAGGGAAGAGGGTAGGGCGCATCGCCACGCTGTCGAAGACGAGCGCCTCGCCCAGCTCGGCGGCGCCCAGCATCGTACTCTCCCCGCGCGCGAGCGACGCCACCGTGTCCGGGCTGAGCGGCGCGGGCGGCTTGCTCAGGCGCACGTCGTGGGCGGTGATGCCATACAGCCCGGGCCGCAGGCTGCCGATGCGCACGGCGAGCCCCTGGGCGGCGGCCTCGGTGACCACGCGCGAGCGCACCGCGTCGTACGGGAAGGTGAACAGCAGGCAGAGCATGAAGGCGACCACCGCGAACGCGGCGTAGCCGAGGACGACCTTCCAGCGAGCGGGCTTGGCGTCAGAACTCATGGCTTATTGCTTCATCCGGTAGGTGGCGACGGTTGTCCACACCGCCAGCGTGTCGGTGGCGGGCCGCGGCTCCACGCGCAGGTACTTCACCTTCACCACGCCCGGGCCGCTCTCCACCGTGCGAAGGAAGTCCGTCAGCTTGCGCAGGTCCACGTCCGTGAAGGTCAGCTCCACGGAACTCTCGATGATCTTCCCGTCCCCGATGCCCACGTCTCCCTTGGGCGACATGTTGGGCACGGTGAGGCCGGCCGCCGTGGCCTTGTCCTCGATGTAGCTGATGAGCCGCACGTTGCTGCGCGTCAGCTGCTGCTCCACCGCCTGCCGCTCGGACTGGGCCTCGCGGTAGCTGGCGGCCAGCGCCTGCACTTCCTGGAGCTTCGCCTGCTTGTCCTGCGTGCGCCGGCGGTAGCCCTGCGCGCTGTTGGCGAAGCTGAAGAGGATGGCGAACACGATGAACGCCGTCACGGCCGAGCCCGCCAGCGCCACGAGCTTGCGCTCGCGATCGCTCAGTCGCTCGAACCACGTCTGGAGGGGACCGAAGAGTTCCCGAAGTTTTCCCATGGCCTAGCTCTCCCCGCCCTGCTGCTCGCCGGGGCACTGCACCTGCACGTCCAGGCGGAAGGAGAGCTTCTGCCCGTCGCGAGTCTTCTCCACCTTGCCCTCCTTCACTTCCTTGAAGCAGCGGTGGTTCTTCAAGGCCGTGGAGAGCGCGTCGATCTGCTTCGAGCTGTCCGTCTCACCCTGGAGGATGATGCGGTCCAGGTCGATCTGGATGCGGTCGAACTTCACCGGGATCTCCGGGGGAATCCGCTGCGTCACCTCGGACAGCAGGTTGACGGCGGACAGCTGCGGCAGCGCCGCCGCCGGGCTCTCCACGCCCTTGAGCATGTTGAGCGCGCGGTCGTAGTTCTTCTCGCAGGTGCCGAGGATGCGCTGCGTGGTGTCGCACAGCACGGCGTCCACCTGCGCCTCGCGGCGCGACAGCACCGTGTTGCGCACGACGCCGAACGCCACGAGCAAGAGCAGGAGCGTGACGCCGAACGACGCCAGCAGCCCCAGCTTGTCCTTCACGTAGTCGAAGTCGCCCTTGAAGGCGAACTCGCCCCGGCGCAGGTTGAAGCGCGGCGCGCGCGCGCCCGAGGCATTGCCTCGCATGGCCAGCGCGTATGCCTGAGCGGCCGAGGACTGCTGCGCGACGGGGATGACCTCCGTCGAGTCCGCGGGGAGCGCGAGCACCCGCACGGGCACCCGCAGGTCCTGGCTGAGCTGCTCCGCCAGCCCGGGCATCTTCGCCGTGCCACCGCTCAGGACGATCGCGTCCACCTGCTGGCGAGTGCGAGCGGTGAAGGCCTTGAACGTCTGACGCAGCTCGCGCAGCACGGGTTGGATGCCGCGCACGAAGGCCGCCGCGGCGCGCTCGGCGTCCGGCCCCTGGGCCGCGCCCGCCATGGCGCCGTGCTGCTCCTTCCACTGGTGCGCCTCGGGATAGGACGTCTGGAACTCGGTGGCCAGCGCGCGGCTCAGGTCCCGGCCGCCGCCCGCGAACGTGCGCGCCATCTCCACGCCCTGGCCCGGCCGGCCAATGGCCACGGACGTGCGCTCGTGCCCGATGTCCACCACCGCCACCGTGCCGCCCTCGCCCACGCCCTGGAAGAGGCCCGGCGCCTGCTGGAGCAGGTTCTGATAGGCGAGCCCCGGGTGCGTGACGACGCGCGGGTCGAGCTTCATTTCACCGAGCAGCCCAAGCAGGCCCTTCATCTCCTCCTGGCGGACGACGCCCACGAGCAGGTCCGCGGCCTTGTCCTTGGGGTTGCCCGCGTCCTTCAGCCCCACGACCTGGTAGTCGTAGACGGACTCGGAGATGTCGAAGGGGAGCTGGCTGCCAATCTCGAACGGCAGCGCCGCCTCCACGCGACGGGCGTCGGAGAAGGGGAGCTGGAGCGCGTGCGTGGTGAGCCCCGGACCGGGCAGGGCGATGACGACCTGATCCAGGTGCCCGGGGGGAATCGCCGCCATCAGCTCTCGCAGCGCGGCGCGCAGCGTCTCCGCCTTGTCGCCCTCGGGCGCGCGGCGCACCTCGGCGTAGGCCTTGGGGGTGTGTCCCTTCTGTTTGGACTCCAGCACCACCGCCTTCACGGATTGGCTGCCGAGGTCCAGGCCAAGGATGCGGGCCATGCTATTCCTCTCTCCAGTACAGGAGCTTGCCCAGCCCGTCGTCGAGCCGGATGACCGCGGTGAGCGTCTTCTGGACGCTGCCCGCTTCTCCCACGGATTTGATGGTGAACGTCGTGCTCTTGTCGCCCAGGTAGCGATTGTTGGCGACGTTGCTCTTGATGCTCGGGTTGGTCGCGACCCCCGCCGCCTCCATCACGGCGAGGAAGTCCTGCACGGACATCCCGAAGAAGCTGAACATGCGCGCGGCGCGGATGCGGGAAATCAGCTCGTTGAGGAACACCGGATCCGTCAGCCGGGGATCCGGCCGGCTCGGGTCCGCCGCGGACATGATGGCCAGCCCGAGCATCACCGGATCATCCGTGTTGATGTTGGGCTTGGAGTTGGGGTCCGGGTACACCGTGAGCCGGTCCCGGAAGGCCGCCATGAACGCGTCGTTCACGCCGTGCACGCGGTACAGCTCGTCCAGGCTGTCGAAGCGGGCGTTCTTCGGCTCGTAGCGCGGCTCATAGCGGCTGTAGGGCGAGCCCTCGTCCGCGAAGCCATTCACCAGCGGGTTGGTGGGGTCCTTCAAGTTCAGGTTGGACTGGGAGGTGTCATCGTCGGCCCAGTCCTTCATCGCGAGCAGGACCTCTTGGGGCGTGGTGCGCACCTTGTTGGCGTCCTCGTGGTCCCAGAGGAACTCGAAGCGCTTGTCGGACATCATGTCCAAGAGCCGCGACGCGGTGGGCAGCGCATCGCCCGCGCCCGAGTTCAGTCGCACGACGTTGAGCTTCTCCTCCTCGTCGCTGATGGTGGCCAGGAAGCAGCCCTCGAATCCGCCGAAGGAGCGCTTGTGCATCTGCGACGCGACCTCGGAGGAACCGCCCTGCTCCTCGTCCTCCTCTTCCATCCGGAACTTGGAGTCCACCTTCACGGGCGCGGTCTCCGAGCGGCCCTCCTCGTCGGTGGCGCCCTCGCTCTTCACCAGCCCCTTGAGCATGTGGCAGTCCACGCGCGCCAGCTTCCAGAGCTGGATGTTGAGCGACTGCGGCTGGGCCTGCTGCGCGCCTCCCTGCTGCGCGCCGGGCATGATCTGCTTGAGAAGGTCGCCGATGTTCGGGATGGGCGTCTGGTCCACCTGCTTCTGGAACCGCATGAGCAGTCGGCCCAGCGCGATGCCCGAGCGCGCCATGTAATAGGCGCGGACCTCGTCCCGCTGGTTGGCGGCGAGCTGGAGGTCCACGCGCGTGTTGTAGGCGAACTCAGTGGCCACCACCGTGAGCAGCGCGATGGCCACCACCGCGATGATGAGCGCCACGCCGCGCGAGCGACGGCCCTCGCGGACAACCGGACCCTGTGGAGGCTGCGCGGCGGCGCTGGCGGGGCGCCTCCGTCGGGGCGCCTGCTGGAAGAAGGGCAGGGGCATCAGAACCTCGGCAGCTCCGTGTTGAGCATCACGCGCGTCTGCGTGGTGTAGCGCGCTTCCTTCCCATTCTCGTCGAGCGCGGTGACGGTGATTCGCACGCGGGTGGGCAGCACGGAGCGCTGCTCGTTGCGGCGCGTGTCCCACTCGTCATCCCACTCCTTCTTCTCCGAGTTCCAGTAGGCGAACTCCAGGGTCTTGACGCCCTCGAACAGGACGTCCGTGGTTCCGCCGCGGTCCATCCGGTCGCCCACGTTGGGGTTGACCCGTCGCTTGAGGTCCAGCCGCCCGCGCGCGCCGCGGTCGTTGGAGGACTCCACGAAGTACTCCACCACCGCCTGGTCGGACTCCTTCACGTCGGTGTACAGGCGCTGGTTGGCGAACGTGGTGAAGAGCAGCTTGTCGCGCTCCCCCACGAAGTTGGTGGGCCGGTCGTTCTGATCGCGGAAGCGCTTCAGGTCATACCGGTCGCTCACGTAGGCCGAGCCAATCTCGCGGGCCATGCGGTTGAGCGCCACGCGCACCATCCGGTAGTGCTCGGCCTCGCCCTCCACGGTCTCCTTGGCGCTGAAGCCGGTCTGGAAGGCCATGGCCACCACGGTGCCCATGAGCGCGGTGATGGCCACGGCGACCATCACCTCCATCAGAGTGAAGCCCCGCGTGAACCCGCTTCGCGCGTGGCGCTTCCTGCGAGCGCTCATTGGAGGTTCCTCCCCGCGCCGAAGTTCGGCATGTTCAGCCGGCCGAACGGGCTGTTCGGAGCGTTCGGGACGATGCCGCCCGTGCCCGGGCGCTGCGGTGAGCCGCCGTTCTGCTGCTGCAGCCACTCATTGCGGTTCTGCAGCGGCTTGCGCGTCGTCGGGTCGAGCATGGTGCGGCCGTCCGGACCGGGCACCGGGTTCTGGACGATCATCCCCGTGGACGGATCCACCCACTGGCCGCTGGTCGCCTGGCTCTGGGTCCCCGGGTTGGGCGTGAAGGGCGTGGAGCCATTGCGGTCGCCACCCGGCCCCAGCGACACGACGTGGGTCACCACGTCCATGCTCTCCACCTGCTTGCCATCCTTCCAGTACACCGTGAGGTGCACCTCGCGGACGGACTTGGTGAGCTGGTCCACCATCTGCGTGAACATGGGCTGCGCCATGCTCATGGCCGAGCCCTGCAGTCCGTTCATGCCCTGCGTCATGCCCGAGGCGCTGTCGCCGCCCTTCTTGTCGCCACCACCCCCGAACATGGCCGCGAGGCCGCCCAGTCCGTCACCGTCTCCGCCGCCACCCATGGGCAGGTTGAAGATGGCGCCGATGAGCTGATCCGGCGACACGCCTTGCGTGCGGGGCGCGATGATGCGCGCGCGCCACTTGAACTGGGGCCAGCCCTCCTCGGAGAAGTCGCCGGAGTCCTCGTCGTCGTCGTTGTGGAAGCCCTCGTCATAGAGCTTCTGCTCCAGGTCCGTCATCTTCGAGCGGGCCAGGAGCGCCGCCACCGTGAGCCGCTTGGTGTAGGCGTGGTTGGCCACGGCCCCTGAGTTGAGGTCGAAGATGGCCATGAGCGCCAGCGAGAGGATGGCCATGGCCACCACCACCTCCAGCAAGGTGAAGCCGCGCGTGCGTCTCATGAGCGGGGGACCTCCAGGGCCTCGGCGACGATGTTCACCTTGCCCGTGAGGGGTGACACGTCCAGCGTCCACACGTTCTCGCCCTGGCGCAGGTACACCATCGCCTTCTCCGTGTAGCCCTGAGGGAAGAAGTAGAGGTACGCCACGCCGCTCTCCACCGCCGTGTGCTGCTGCCGCGTCCACACGGACACGGACACGCCCGCGGGCAGCTCGCGAGGGCCCACCTCCTCGGCGGTGAAGGAGGAGAACTTCGTCGTCTCCTCGACGCGCTCCTTCTCCTGGGCCATCAGCTCCTGCGCGGACGGGGTGCTGTTGTCCGAGCGCGTGTAGTTGCGACGCTCATCGCGCCCGCTGCCGTGGTCTCGGGCGCGCTCCGTGCGCGCCTTGGCGTCGTCTCGCAGCGCGGCGTCCCGGTCTCGCGAGGTGGTGACGCCGCTGCCCGCGCATTCCGCGTGGTAGCGCGTGGCCTCTTCGGTCTTCGGATCGGGAATCTCGAAGACGAGCCGGCACGTCTTGCCGCTCAGCGCCGCCGAGTCGTAGAGCGAGCGGATGACGCCCGCCATCTCCACCGCGGAGCTCTTCGCCTTGGCGCCCGTCAGCGCGCCGATGCCGATGGCCACGGCGGCGAACAGCACCGCGGCGATGGCCAGCGCGATGGAGATTTCAATGAGGGTCAGCCCGCGGCGCGAGCGCTGACGCCACGCTGCCGAGAAGGGCGAGAACCTCAAGGTTGACCTCCCTGTGCCACGAGTCCGCCACTGAAGACGTCCGTCGCGTCCCCCGTGCCTCCCGGCTGTCCGTCCGCGCCGAGCGACAACACGGCGCCCGTGCGGCCCTCCATCCGGTACACGTAGGGGTGGCCCCAGGGGTCCAGCGGAATCTGCCCGAGCACCTTCGAGTCCAGGAGCGGCTGGAAGCCCTCCTCCTGCGAGGGGAAGCGCCCCATCAGCCGGTTGTAGGACTTGAAGATGCCCTCCAGGCGGCGAATCTGATCGCGCGCCTGTCGCTGCGGCCGGCTGAGCGTGGCGTCATTGGTGGCCCACACCAGGCTGAAGGCCAGCAGCGTCGCCGCGGTGAAGACGACGCCGAGCAGGACCTTCCCAGTCCGGGAAGGACGCGCCTGGGCGGGAGGAGTCGGTGAGGAAGCAAGCTCGGTCATCGGGGCCATTCCTACGACAACACGTGAGAGGCGCGTCGACTTCGTGTTCGAGGGCCGCGCCTGCTTCAGGGCTTCGCGGCCCCGTCCTTGGAGGAGATGTCGGCGTCCGAGCCCTCGCCGCCCGCGTTGCCATCCGCGCCGTACGACATGACGACCGGCTTGCCGCCCTCGTTCATGTACACGTACTCGTGACCCCAGGGGTCGGTGGGCACCTTCTCCAGGTTCTGCGTGTCCACCAGCGCCTTCAGGCCCGTGCCCGTATCGGGGTAGCTGCCCTTCTTCGTGTAGTAGAGCTTCAGGGCGCTCTGGATGCTCTTGATGTCCAGGCGAGCCGTGTCCTGCTTCGCCTCTTCCAGCTTCGGAATCACGGCCACGCCCACCGCGGCCGCGATGAGGCCGAGGATGGTGATGACCACCATGATCTCGATGAGGGTCATGCCCCGACGGTTGCGGCGGCGCTGCGACTTCGTGTTCGTCGTCGTCATCTCTGCACTCCTCTTCGGGTGACTTTCTGGCAAGCCACCGGGATGTCGTTGTGTCGTCGTGTCAGACTCAGGGCGAGGCGCTGAGTCCAGGCTGGGCGCGGGAGGTCGGCTCCGCGTACAGCCTCGCTCCCACTGTCACCAGGGCCGCCGCCAGAGCGAGAAGCCCCGCCAGCGTCGCGCGTTGGATCCACCGGTCGAGCGTGTGGTTCATCGGTTTCCGGGCTCCCTAGTGGATGGCCGTGTTCACCTGAAGGATCGGCATCAGGATCGAGAACGCGACGAATGCAATCACCGCGCCCATCATCACGATGAGGATGGGCTCCAGGAGCGAGGTGAGGGCGCCGATGCGCACGTTCACCTGCGTCTCATAGCTGTCCGCCACGGACATGAGCATGTCCTCGAGCTGGCCCGAGCGCTCGCCGATGGCGACCATGTGGTAGACGAGCGGCGGGAACTGCCCCGAGCGCTTGAGCGGGTTGGCGATGCTCTCGCCCTCGCGGATGGACTCGCGGGCGTCCTCCACGGCCTCGGCCAGCACCGAGTTCGTCATGATGGCTTTGACGATGTCGAGCGCGGCCAGCATGGGCACGCCGCTCTTGAGCAGCGTGGACAACGTCCGGGCGAAGCGTGAAATTGCCAGCAGGCGCACGAGGCTGCCGAAGATGGGCGCCTTGAGCGTGAAGCGATCCCACTTGGGCTTGCCCTTGGGGCTCTTCGTCCAGCGGGCGAAGAAGATCACCCCGGCCACCATGGCCGGGAAGATGACGAACCACCACCCCTGCAGGAAGTTGCTCGTGGCGATGAGGATGCGCGTCTGGATGGGCAGCGTCGCCTTCATCGTCTCGAAGATCTTCGTCACCTTCGGCACGACGAAGACCATCAGCAGCACCAGGATGCCGCCGCCCACCACCATCATGATGGCGGGGTAGAGCATGGTCCCGATGATCTTCTGCTGGAGCTTGGCCTGGTTCTCCGTGAAGTCCGCCAAGCGCAGCAGCACCGTCTCCAGCGCGCCCGAGGCCTCACCCGCGCGCACCATGTTGACGTAGATGCTGGGGAAGATTTTCGGGTGCTGGCCGAACGCGTCGCCCAGGGACGAGCCCTCGTTGACGCGCTGCTTGATGTCCGAGAGGGCGCGCTTGAGGCGCTCCTTCTCCGCCTGGTCCACCAGGGCGTTGAGGGAGTCCACCACGGTGACGCCCGCGCCCAGGAGCGTGGCGAGCTGCCGGGTGAGGATGGCCACGTCCTCGGTGCTGACGCGCCCGCCCGCCAGTTTGCGCAGGTTGATGTCGCGCGCCACCAGGGACGCATTGCCGCCCTGGGACACCGCGCCGCGGCTGCCCTCGGCCTGGCCGAGGACGTCCGTGAGAAAGAGGCCGTCCGCGCGCAGCTTGGTGCGCAGCGTCTTGGGCGAGTCCGCTTCCAGCAGGCCCTTGATCTGCTTGCCCGCGCTGTTGAGTGCTCTGTATTCGAAGACCGGCATGGGAATGGCTCACCCCCCGGCGCTCCTGCGAGGGGAGCGCGGGGTTAGATGTCCTCCTGCGTGATGCTCAGCACCTCAGCGATGGTCGTCTCGCCCAGCGACACCTTGCGCGCGCCGTCCTCCAAGAGCGTCAACATTCCCTTGGACAGGGCGGACTTCTTGATGGTGCCCGCGTCCACGTTCTTGAGGACGAGCTGGCGCACGTCATCGTCCACGGTCAGGAACTCGTAGATGCCGGTGCGGCCGCGATAGCCGTTGCGGTTGCACGCCGGGCAGCCCTGCGCCTTGTAGATGCGATCCACGCCATAGCGCGCCTTGAACGACGCCACGGTGTGTCCCAGCTCCCGCAGCTCGATGTCCGTGGGCGTGTACTGCTGCCGGCAGTCCGGGCACACCCGGCGCACGAGGCGCTGGGCAAGGATGCCGGTGAGCGACGACGCCACGAGGAACGGCTCCACGCCCATGTCGACGAGACGGGTGACCGCACCGGCCGCGTCGTTGGTGTGCACCGTGGAGAGCACGAGGTGACCGGTGAGCGAGGCCTGGATGGCGATTTCCGCCGTCTCCTTGTCGCGGATCTCACCGACCATGATGACGTCCGGGTCCTGGCGCAGGAAGGAGCGCAGGCCCTGGGCGAAGGTGAGGCCAATCTTCGGGGCGATCGCCATCTGGCTGATGCCCTTGAGCTGGTACTCGACCGGGTCCTCGACGGTGAGGATGTTGAGGTCCGGCGTGTTGATCTTCGACAGGGCGCCGTAGAGCGTGGTCGTCTTGCCGGAGCCCGTGGGGCCCGTCACCAGGACGATGCCGTGCGAGCGCTTGATGACCGCCGACATGGAGCCCAGCACCTGCTGGCTCATGCCGATTTCCGCCAGGTCCAGCAGCGTGGCCGACTTGTCCAGCAGACGCATGACGATGCGCTCGCCGAACGAAGTGGGGATGGTGGACAAGCGGATGTCGATGTCGCGGCCGGCCAGCTTGATGCGGATGCGGCCGTCTTGCGGCAGGCGCTTCTCCGCGATGTTGAGCTGCCCCATCACCTTGACGCGCGCGACGATGGAGTTCTGGTAGCGCTTGGGCGGCTTGATGACTTCCTGGAGCACACCGTCCACGCGGAAGCGCACCAGCAGCTCGCGCTCCATGGGCTCGATGTGGATATCGCTCGCGCGCTCCTTGGCGGCGCGGAAGAGCACCGAGTTCACCAGTCGGATGACCGGGGCCTCGTCGTCCGCGTCGAGCAGGTCCTTGGGCTCCTCCAGCTCATGGGCGAGGGAGTCCAGGTCCTCGGTCGTCTCCATCTCGTCGACGAGCTGCTCGGCCTCGTTGACCGAGCGGTCGTACACGGCGTTGATGGTGTCGACGATGGTGGACGCCAGCGCGATGCGCGGGCTGATGTTCTGCCCGAGCAGCAGTCGCGCGTGGTCCAGCGCGGTGGTGTCCAGCGGATCCGCCGCGGCGAGGATGACGGCGTCTCCCTCCACGGCGAGCGGCAGGATGTGCGTCTGGCGGGCGAAGTTGATGGGGATGCGCTTGACCAGCTCGACATCCACCTCTTCGGTGAAGATGCGCTGGAGGTAGGGCAGGTCGAGCTGGTGGCCGAGCGCGCGCGCCACGTCCTCCTCGGTGACCGCCTTCAATCCGACCAGCACCTCACCCAGACGGCCGCCCTTCTCGGCCTGCGTGGCGAGCGCCTCCTGGATCTTCTCCTCGGTCAGGGCCGGGACGAGCGCGCGGAGGATCTCCCCCAGCGGCCGGCCGCAGAGATAGGCCTGGCCATGGGCGACGACCTGCGTGGCGTCGTTGCGCGGCGCGGCGCCGGACGCGGCGGCGCCTTGAGTGGTGGGATCCGCGGTCACGTTCATGGACTCATTCCCCCTGGCCCGGCTGGATGCGCAGGCGCTCGGGCGACGCGTCCGGACGGGACGCGGGGGCCTCGGGCTGCGCGCTCGGAGCGGGCGCTGATTTGTCGGAACCCGCGGGGGGCGGCGCGAAGTCCCGTTGGGCGGCGCCGTTGGGCGGTGCCTGGACCTCGGGGCCCGCGCCGGGAGCGGGCGAGGGGGCGGCGGACGGCTGGTTCGTGCGGGGGGCCGGCGGGGGAGCCTGGGGCGTGGCCGGACGGATGACGCGCTCGCCAGCGGAGCCCGGGCCGCCGTTCTCCACGCGCTGCTCTTCCTTCATGACGGCCTGGTTCATGCGCATGAGCGGACCGGGCTTGCGGCTGAAGTCCACCGCCACGTCGTAGCCCGCCACCTGGCCGTAGAACTGCTCAACGAACTGCTGACGCTCCTTCATCTTGCGCTCGAAGATGCGGCGGAAGTCCTCCTGGCCTCGGATGATGTAGGGCGTGAGGAAGAGCAGCAGGTTCGTCTTGGTCTTCTTGTTCGTCGTCTGGCGGAACAGGTGACCGATGAGCGGGATGTCACCGAGCACCGGCACCTTGGCCACGGACTCGATGGTGCGGTCCTGCATGATGCCGCCGATGACCACGGTCTCCTGGTCCTTGGCGATGACGGTCGTCTTCGCGCTGCGCTTGCTGGTGGTGGGGCCGAGCACCGGATCCGTGGAGGCGATCTCCTCGGTCTGCTCGGTGATGACCAGCCGGATGTAGTCGCTCTCGTTGATCTGCGGCTTGACGGTGAGCTTCAGCTCCACGTTCTGGCGGGTGATGGGCGCGTAGAGCGAGCCCAGGCCACCCAGCGACGCGAGCAGCGACGGGTTGAGGCCGCCGGTGGTGCCGGTGCCACCCGCGGCGCCGCCCAGGCTGGAGGGCGAGAAGCCGGACTGGAACGGGACGTTCTGGCCCACGGTGATCTCCGCCTCCTCGTTGTCGCTGGTGAGGATGTGCGGGGTGGACAGCACGTTGACGTCCGAGGACTGCTGGAGCGCGTGCAGCACCACGCCGAAGGCGGGAATGTCGATGCCCAGGTTCTTCAGCGCGGGGATGACCGGGCCCTGGATGCCGGCGAGGAAGCCGCCGAAGCTGGCCAGGTTGGCGAGGCTGAACGACGGAGGCGCGCCGGACGAGGTGTACTTCGTGCCCACGATGCCCGCGGCGTCGTTGTCACCCGCCTTCAGGCTGAAGCCCTGGTGGACGTTGACGCCGAACTCGCTGTTGCGGTCGAGGTTCACCTCCATGATGACGGCCTCGACGAACACCTGGCGGCGCGGCTGATCCAACTGCTGGATGACCTGGACCAGGTTCTTGTAGTCCGACTGGCTGGCGATGATGACGAGCGAGTTGGTGCCCTTGTCCGCGGAGATCTTCACCTCGCCGCTGAACAGCTCCGCCGCCTGGGTGCCCGCCGGGCGCTGAATGCCGCCGGGAGCCTGGGGCGGGGGGAGGTTGCGCGGGCGATTCGCCGTGCCCTGCGCCAGCGACTGGAGCGTGGCGGCGAGCTCCTCCGCGTTGGCGTTCTCCAGCGCGTAGATGTTGATGCGACCGCCGCCGCCCGCCGGGATGTCGATCTCCCGGACGATGTCCTGGATGCGCGCGAACGCCGCGGGGCTGGCGACGATGATGAGCTTGTTGGTGCGCTCGTCCGGGAGGATCTGCGTCAGCGTCACCGGACCACCGCTGGCCTCCTGGCCACCCGGGGACACGGCGCCCTCTCCGGGAGGACCGCCCGGGTTGACGGGCGGCGTGAACGAGCCGGGGCGCTGGCCTGGGCGCGTCGTCTTGGACTCGAAGAGGCGCTGCACCGTGGTGGCCACGTCCTGCGCGGTGGCGTACTGCACCTGGATGACGCGCATCTCGTCGCTGGCGGCGCGGCTGTCGAGCTGATCAATCAGCCGCTCCAGACGGTGGATGTTGGAGCCCACGTCGTTGATGATGATGGTGTCCGGCGGGAACGGGATGGTGTCGCCGTCCTTGGACACGAGCTGCTGGAGCACGCCGCGCAGGGGCTCCACTTCCACGTTCTTGATCTTGAACAGCTTCGTCACCATCTGCTCGTTGGTGGTGTACGGCTGATCCGGATCCGTGATGGTGGGGATGGGGTTCTGCTTGGCGGAGCGCTTGTCGACAATCTTCAGGAAGCGCCCGTAGGGGTAGACGGCGAGCCCGTTGGCGTCGAGCGCGGCGAGGAACGCGGAGTAGAAGGCGTCCGCGTCCACCTCCACGCGGCCGTTCTCCGGTCCGATGATGGAGATCTTCCCGCGCACGTTCTCCGGAAGGATGAACGTCTTGCAGGTCGCGTCCGAGACGGTCTGCACCAGCTTCTCGATCTCCACCTTGTCGAAGTAGATGCCGTAGCGCGCATGGCGCCGGGCGTCCTCACAGGTGGGCGTGGTGCGCGAGCCCTGGGGCTCGTTGCCGGAGCCCTGGTTCGTGGCGGGCGCGGCGGGCGCCTGCGGGGAAATCGTCCGCGCACCCGGAGGCGTGTTGTCGGGCAGCGAAGGACGGCGTTGCGCCCACGCGGGAGCGGCGAGCGCGAAGCACAGACAGAGCATCCAGGACAGGAGCGTCTTCATGGAGGAGCGGGCGCTGCTGGGGGTGTTTAACGGACGTTGTACGATTTGCGGATCGGCGCTCCGTTGCGCTCGATCTCGATCTCGATACGAGAGGAGTCCTTCAGCTTCGAGTAGACCTCCAGAGCCTTCTCTGGACTGTTCATGTCGAAGCCGTTGATGCGTCGGATGACGTCACCGTTCTGGACGCCAATCTTCGAATAGATGGAATCCGGGCGGATGGAGAAGAGCTTGAAGCCCACGGCCTGCCCATCCTTGAAGGCCGGAACGATGCGCGCCTGCATGGCCACGTCGTTGAGGTTGCCCAGGGTGCGGTCAATCTCCGCCTTGGGCACTTCGTACTCGTTCTCGCTGAGGGCCTTGATGCCGTTGCCCAGGCCGTTTCCGGCGGGCGGCGCGGTGTTGGCGGGGGCGGTGGTGGGCGGCGGCGTGTAGGCCGCGACGGCACCGTCACCCGGCTGCCCGTCGATGAACTCACGGCGGCCACCGTTGTTGATGATGACGCGCTCGCGCTCGATCTCCATGATGGTGGCGCCCTGCAGCGTGTTGCCGATCATGTACGTCTGCGAGCGCTGCGTGACCATGTCCTGGATGGACGCGAAGGACCAATCCGGGTTGGCCGCCACGAGCGTGCCCAGCAGCTTCACGCGCATGCCGCTCTTGGCAGGGGGCGCGTTGGGATCCATCTGCGGGGGACCCTCAGGCTCCTTCACCGCCACCTCGGGCTCGGGAATCTTGATGCCCGTGAGCTTGGACAACCGCTCCATGTCGAGCGAGGCCACGCTGGTCTCCGCCGCACGAGCGTGGTGCGGCGCGCGCGCGGACTGCCCCGATGAAGGGGCCGGCGCGATGGCGGACTCGACGAACAGGTTCACCGTGCGCGCCGCCAGCAAGGCGACGAACAGGATGAACAGCAAGCTCACCGTCCAGAAGTATTTGCGAAAGAAGAGTTCCATCACGCTTCCAAGAGAAAGCCAGCCCCGGATTCAGCAAGCCAAGTGCCACCGGCGGGGGCGGGCAGAGAACTTGAGCCTTACGGCCAAGTGCTCGGAATTATTTCGGAATAGCGGACGCGCCGGAGGGGGCGAGCGGGCCCGCGCCGCTGTGCGGACAAATTGTCAAAAGCGAGCGGGGGCTGGTGTGACGCCCTGTCAGTCCGGCACGCCTGGGGGAGGGGGCGTCTCCGGGCCGGTCTGCTCACGCTCGAGCTTGCGGTAGATGGTGCGCGCGGCGATGCCGAGCAGCCGCGCGGCCAGCGTCTTGTCGCCCCGGGTGTGGCGCAGCGTTTCGTGGATCACCCGGCGCTCGATCTCCTCCATGGGCGTGCCAATGGGGATGACGAGCTGACCCGCGGAGCCGAGCGGCCCCTTGCGCACCGACTCGGGCAGGTCGCTGGCCTCCAGCACCTCGCCGCGGGCGAGCACCACGGCACGCTCCACGGCGTGCTCCAACTCGCGCACGTTGCCGGGCCACGCGTAGTTCTCCAGCACGCCCAGCGCCTCGGCGGAGAAGCCGCGCAGCACCTTGGCGTTCTTCGCGGCGAAGCGGCGCAGGAAGGCATCCGCCAGCAGGGGGATGTCCTCGCGGCGCGAGGCCAGCGCGGGCACGCGGATCTCCACCACGTGCAGGCGGTAGTAGAGGTCCTCGCGGAAGCGGCCCTCCGCGACCTCCTTCTGCAGGTCCTTGTTCGTGGCGGCGACGAGCCGCACGTCCACCTTCACCGTCTGCGTGCCGCCCAGCCGCTCCAGCTCTCCCTCCTGCAGCACGCGCAGCAGCTTCACCTGCGCGGTGAGGGGAAGCTCGCCTACTTCATCCAGGAAGAGGGTGCCTCCGTGGGCGCGCTCGAAGCGGCCCTCGCGCCGGGCCACCGCGCCCGTGAAGGCGCCGCGCTCCACGCCGAACAGCTCCGCCTCCAGGATGCTCTCCGGCAGCGCGCCGCAGTTGACCGCGATGAAGGCGGCCCGGGCTCGCGACGAGTACTCATGCAGCGCGCGAGCGGCCAGCTCCTTGCCCGTGCCGGACTCGCCCAGCAGGAGCACGGTGGCGGTGGAGGGCGCGGCCTGCCGCAGGGTGTCCAGCATGGCGCGGAAGGCAGGGGACTGGCCCACCATGGCCTTCCCACCCGAGGGGGATATCTCCGCCAGCTTCGCCTTGAGCGACTGGTTCTCCGCCACCAGCGCCTGCTTCTCCAGCGCCTTCTGGACCGCCTTCACCAGCGAGTGGCGCTTGAGGGGCTTGGTGATGAAGTCGTAGGCGCCGTCCTTCATGGCCGCCACCGCCGTCTCCACCGTGCCGTAGGCGGTCATCAGCACCACCTCCACGTCCGGGCGGATGGCGCGGCTGGCCTTGAGCAGCTCCTGCCCGTCCATGCCGGGCATCATCAGGTCCGTCACCATCACGCTCACCTCGGGGCGCCGGAGCATCTCCAGCGCCTCGGTGCCCTGGGCCGCGGTGAGCGTGGCGAAGCCTTCCCGCTGGAAGATGCGGGCGACCGAATCGAGGTTGGCGCGGTCGTCGTCGACGACCAGGACCGTGGGCGATGTCATGGGTGTGCGTGTGCCTTTCGCGGACCACGGACTTGCAAGGCCTGTTCCCTAGCTGGCGTCCTCATCCGGCTCCAGGGGCCCGCCCCCCATGCGGCCGATGTCTTCCTTGCGCACCGAGTCCACCTTGAACTTGCGGGCGCTGGCGAGCATCCGCTCCAGGGTGGCGTCGAAGTCCGGCGGCGCGCCGTCCTTGCGGAAGCGCAGGAAGTTGATGCGCGCGACGACGAAGTTCTTGAGGTAGGGGCTCTGCATGCCCCGCTCCTTGAGCGCGTTGACGACGGCGACGACCGCGTCGTCCAGCTCCAGGAGGCGCGTGGCGCGGGCCTCGCGCAGGGGGAGCATCTCGGCGAGCGGCCGGGACTGGAAGGACTCCACGAGCTTGACGAAGGGGTGGTAGGCGCCCGCGGAGAAGCGGGGGCGCAGCTCATAGGCCGCGCCCAGGGTGATGAACGAGGGCTCGTCGAAGAGCGGCGCGAAGTTCGTCTCGGGGCCTCCGCGCCCGGCGCCCACGAGGCCGCGGTACATGCGGATGACCTCGAGCGAGCGCTCCTTTAGGTTGTGGGCCTTCTCCGTGTTGAGGGCGAGGATTTGATAGGCCACGTCCTCCTCGGGCAGGAGCAGCGCGACGATGGCCTTGGCTCCGAGCAGCTTGCTGGCGTGCAGCCGGTGGTTGCCGTTGGGTGTCCAGTATCGGCCGTCCTTGCGCACCGCGATGACGGGGTCGAGGAAGCGATCCAACCGCTCCATCGCGGTGGCGAGCCGCTTCACGTGCGGCTCGGACAGGTCGCGTTGGTAGGGCGTGGGCTCCACCTTGTCGATGGGCAGCGCGGCGAGCACGACGGGGTGCGCGCCCAGCGGATCCCGATAGACGCTGAGCACCTCGCCGCCGTCCGCGCGGACCGCCTCCAACAGCTCGATGGGGTACGCGGCGGCGTCGCTGGCGACCTCCGCCACGGTGAGTCCCCTGGACTTCGGCTCGGCCTTCTTGCGGCGCGGCTTGCGCGGCGTCGTCGTCTTGGCGGCGGCCTTGCGTGCGGACTTCGCTGCCATGTGCGTGCCCCTCCCTGGACGCGCGCCGCGATGGCGCGCCGGGTGTGTGGATACAAGAGACCCCTGACATCCTCTCGCCCCAGCGCCAGGAGCGTCAGCGGCGGGGGAGCGTAGGGCGACGTGGCGGGGCGGACTACGCGCCCGAGACCGTGAGCTGACGGAAGCGGACAGTGGGCGCGCCCACGGGGCCGCCTCGGAACTGGAGGTCGCTGGCCACCGCGTCCAGGTCGGTCAGCATCTGGAGCAGGTTGCCGGCCACGGTGACCTCCTGCACGGGGTGCGTCAGCTCGCCCTTGTCGATCCACAGCCCGGTGGCGCCCGCGGACAGGTCCCCGGACACGGGATCCGCGCCGTGTCCCAGGAGCGCCGTCACGTAGAGGCCCTGATCCACCTCGCGGATCAGCTCCTCGGGCGCGCGCTTGCCCGGCTCCAGGTAGAGGTTCGTGGTGCCGATGCCCGGCAGCGCGTTGTAGCCGCGCGCCGCGTTGCCCGTGGTGCGCGCCTTGGCCTTGCGCGCCGTGAACGCGTCGTAGAGGAAGTGGGTGAGCACGCCCTGGTCCAGGATGGGCGTGCGCCGCGTGGGCACGCCTTCGCCGTCGAACGGCGTGGTGGCAAGGCCGCGCGCGAGCAGCCCATCATCCACCAGCGTCACATGTGAACCCGCCAGCCGCTTGCCCTTGAGCGACGCCAGCACGCTGGCCTTCTGGTGCACGGCGTTTCCGTCCGCCGCGGTGGCGAGGTTGCCCACGAAGGACGCGGCCACCAGCGGATCGAACAGCACCGGCACCTGCTGCGTCTTGACCTGTCGGGCGCCCAGCATGCGCACCGCTCGGCGCGCGGCCTCTCGGCCAATGGACTCGGGCGACTCCAGGTCGTCGAGGAAGCGCTTGTAGTCGAGCCAGTACCCCGTCTGGAGCTGGCCCCCCCCCGAGGCCACCGGCACCGCGACGATGTACACGTAGGTGCCGCTGTGGCTCCCCGTCATGCCCTCGCTGGAGGCCAGGTAGACCTCCGTCACGAAGTCACCGGCGGACACCGAGTCGAACGTGGCCACGCGCGCGTCCTCGTCGCGCCCGGCCTTCTCGGCCTCGAGGGCCGCGCGAATCTTCCAGTCGCCGGCGAGCCCCGCCACCTTCGGGTCGAAGAGGGGGCCTGGATCCACGGGCTTGCCCAGCTCGTTGCGGGTGGGCAGCCCGTTGAGCTTGTTGGGCGCGGCGGCCTCGGCCAGTTGCACGGCGAGGTCCGCGACTCGGTCCAACCCCGCGGGCGTGAAGTCGGACGTGAAGGCGAAGCCGAGCCGGTTCTTCACGATGACGCGGACGCCCACGCCCTTGCTGGTGGCCTCGGTGAGGTCCTCCACCTGGCCCTCTCGCACGCGGACGCTGCTCTGCCGGCCCACCTCGAGGAATGCCTCGGCCTGCTGCGCGCCCTTCTTCTTCGCGCGCTGGACGACCTTCTTCGCGAGCTGCTCGTAGTTGCTCATGGTCGACGTCTCCCTCTTTCCGTCCGGCCTCAGCCGACCCGCGTGCCGCCCACCGTCACGTTGTCGATTCGCACCGTGGGCAGCCCCACGCCCACCGGCAGCATCTGCCCATCCTTCACGCACACGCCCATGCCTGGATCCGGGCGCGGATCGCACCCCACGCGCGTGACGTTCTTGAGCGCCTCGGGCCCCACGCCCACGAGGATGGCGTTCTTCACCGGGCGGCCCAGCTTGCCGTCCTCGATCTGGTAGGCCTCGCTCACCTCGAAGACGAAGTTGCCGTTGCTGATGTCCACCTGGCCTCCGCCGAAGGTGGCGCAGTACAGCCCGCGCTTCACCTCGCCGAGGATGTCCTCGGGCGCGTGGTCTCCGGGCGCCAGGAACGTGTTCGTCATGCGGGGCAGGGGCATGCTCTTGAACGTCTCGCGGCGGCCGCTGCCCGTGGAGCGCTGGCCCATCAGCTTCGCGTTGAGCGAGTCGTAGAGGTAGCCCTTCAGGACGCCCTTCTCGATGAGGACCTTGCGCTCGGCGGGAGTGCCCTCGTCGTCGATGTTGATGGAACCGCGGGCGCTCGCCACCGTGCCGTCATCGATGACCGTCACGAGCTCCGAGGCGACTTTCTCGCCCAGCTTCCCGGCGAAGAGGGACGTGCCCTTGCGGATGAAGTCCGCCTCCAGGCCGTGGCCCACCGCCTCGTGCAAGAGGATGCCGCTCCAGCCCGGCGCGAGCACCACCGTCTGAGGGCCCGCCGCGCAGTCCACCGCGCCCAGCGTGGCGATGGCCTGCCGTGCCGCCTCTCTGGCGACTTCCTCGGGCGGGTGCAGGTCCCAGTGCGTGAAGGGCACCCGACCGCCGCCGCCGTACATGCCCGTGCGCCGCTCGTTCCCCTTGCCCAGCGCCACCACATGCACCGCGAGCCGGCACAGGTCCTGCGTGTCCTCGCTGTAGTGCCCGGTCGTGTTCGCCACGGAGATGCGCCGCGTCTGGTCCACGTAGGTGGCGTTCACCTGCTGGATGCGCGAGTCGAAGCCACGCGCCGCCCGGTCCGCGCGCATCAGCAGCTTCGTCTTGAGCGAGACCGCCACGTCCTCCAGCGGCGTGGCCACCCGATAGTGGCTGGGCACTGGCGCGCGGTGCACTGGGAACGAGCGCTCGGCGCCACCGCCCTGGGCAATCATCGCGGCCGTCTGGGCGGCGCGCACCAGCGCGGGCTCGTCCCAGTCGTCCGAGTAGGCATAGCCCACCTTCGCTCCGGCGATGACGCGGACGCCCACGCCCTGCACCAGTCCCACCTGGGCGCTCCGGATGCGGGATTCCTCCAGGACGACCGCGGTGGTGGAGGTCCGCTCGACGTACACCTCGGCGAAGTCCCCGCCGCGCGCCATGGCCTCGGCCAGGAGGCGTTCGAGCAACCCCGACGGCAGCAGCGGGGTGGGCGCGGGCTGCCGTGTCGCCAGCGGGGCGAGCTGCGAGGGACGGGCCCGCCTTGGCGGGGCTGATGCTCGGGGCATGATCGGACTCTCCCAGGGTGAAGGGTGGGGCGCGAAGTACCTACATAGGAGGCACGGCGGCCGGGTTCAACGGACAAGGGCGGCCAGTCTTCCTGGAGGGACGGGCCTGTCCGCATTCCCACCGTGGGGACAGCCATCTAAGATGCCCGCCGCTTCAACCTGGAACCTGCACATGCCTCCTCGTCGTCCCCCACCTTCGTCTCGCGCGGGCACCGGTCGTCCGGATGGCGCGCCGGCGGAACGCAGACCCAAGCCCGCGGCCTCGGGCCGTGCCTCCCGTCCGGCGCCGGAGGAAGAGGACTGGTCCGCGCCCGAGTCGGAGGAGGGGGGCTCGGACGAGGCTCGACCCGAGCTGTACGGTGAGGATGACTCCCAGCGCTCGCTCACGGGCGAGACGCGGGTGGCCTCCGTGGAGGTGCTCCGCGAGGAGGCGTCCAACAGCTCGGAGGACGAGGACGACAACTCCGAGGCCACGCGCGCGGGGCCTCCCGTGTTGGTCGAGTCCCTGGAGGGGCCGGACAAGGGCCGCAAGAAGCGCTTCCAGGGCGTGCGGCTGGTGGTGGGGCGCGGCAAGGACTGCGACTTCGTCCTCACGGACCAGTCCGTGTCCCGGCGCCACCTGGAGTTCGTGTACGGCGAGAAGGGCGTCGTCATGCGCGACCTGGGCAGCGTCAGCGGCACCAAGGTCAATGATCAGCGCGTGGACGAGTGCCTGCTGAAGCACGGCGACGAGATCGCCGTGGGCAAGACGCGCCTGCGCTTCGTGGACGAGGCCGAGCAGATCAAGGAGCTGCGCGCCAAGGCGGACAGCGAGAAGGAGTCGGCGCCCAAGGAGAAGCCCGCTCCGGCCAAGGAGGGCGCGCGGTCCTCGGGCGCGGCGCGTGGCTCGGACGTGGATCCGAATGATCCGCGCTTCAACGAGGCGACCAACGCCAACTACAAGCTCTCGGACCTGATGCGGCCGGGCGCCCAGCCGCAGGGCAGCTCCCCGGGGCCGAGCAAGTCGCGACCGCCGGCGCGCTCCGTCAGTCGGACGCCGCAGGGGATGGATCCGAAGATGAAGCTCTTCGCTATCGGCGGCGGCGTGGTCGTGCTGCTGCTGGTGATGGGCCTCGTGTTCGCGAAGAAGGATCCGCCGCCTCCGCCGCCTCCGGATCCGAAGATCGCCAAGTCCACCCAGCTCATGCAGCGGGCCCGCGAGTCGGTTCGCGGGGGCGAGTTCGCGGACGCGGTGCGCTTCGTGGAAGAGGCCGAGAAGCTCAACCCTGGCGTGGACGTGGATGGGCTGGGCAAGGCCGCCCGCAAGCAGCAGGCGGTGGCCGAGGCGCTGGAGCAGGCGCGCGCGCTCATCGCGGAGAACAAGTTCGAGGAAGCGCGGGCGAAGCTGGCCGCGGCGCCCCAGGGCACGGCGAAGAGCGACGAAGAGAAGACCAAGCTGGAGACCGAACTCCAGGAGAAGGAAGGCCAGTTCCTCGTGTCGCAGGCGGACGCGGCGCTCGCGTCGAGGGACCCCGAGGCGGTGCGACCGCTCCTGGAGAAGCTGCCCGAGAACGCCCGGCCCATCTACCAGCAGAAGCTGACGGACCTGGAGGCGGAGCTGGCGAAGGAGGCGACGGACGCGGCCCGGCAGACGCGCATCCGCAACGCCAACGCGGCGGACTCGGCCAAGCGTCGCCGCGAGGAGCTGGTCGCCGAGGCCTTCATCGACGTGGAGCGGCGCTTCAACGGCGGTGACTTCCAGCGCGCGGTGTTGGAGTGCGACCGCGTGGTGGACAAGAACAAGGCGGACAAGGACATCCGCGATCGGGCGCGCGACCTCAAGCGCCTCATCCCGCTGTTCAAGACGGCGTTCGAGGACGGTCAGCGCAAGTACCAGTCCGGTGCGCTGGAGGCGGCGGTGAAGCCGCTGCGCCGCGCCGCCGAGCTGTACCGGCAGATTGGCTTCAGCGGCTCGCTGGTGAACTCCATCGACGAGCAACTCGCCTCGGCGTCCGTGTCCGCGGGCCAGGCGGCCTTGAAGCGCGGCGACCTGGGCGCGGCGTCCACCCACTTCCGCGAGGCGCTGCGCCTCAACCCGGGCGACTCGCGCGCGCGGGACGGGCTCAGCACGCTGCAGAAGCGGGTGGAGGAGCTGTTCCTCCAGGCGTACATCCAGCGGGACCGGGATCCGCAGGCCGCCACGGAGAAGTTCAAGATCGTCATCGAGGCATCCGCCGAGGACGCGGACGTCAAGCGCAAGGCCGAGATGTACCTGGGCGAGATGCAGCCGAAGTCGGGAGAGTGACACGTGGGCCGTGCGCAGGGTGGGATGATGCAGACAGGGCGAGAGGTTCGGGATGAGTGAGTCGTCGCTGCGTGAACTCGGGGTGGACCTCATCGAGGAGCGCCAGTTCGAGCGGGCCCTCGCGGTGTTCGCCGAGGCGGTGCGCCGTGTGCCGGCGGACCATCGCTCGCGAATGCTGGCGGCGCGGTGCCTGGCCGAGCTGGGCGAGCGAGAGCGCGCCGTCACCGCGTACCACGCGTGCGCGGAGGGACTCCTGCGCCGCGACTACCTGCTCAGCGCCATCGCGGCCTGCAAGCTGGGGCTGGAGCTGTCTCCGTCCGAGCGGCGGCTGAAGGACACACTGGTGCGCGTCCACTCGCGCGCGGCACGCAGCGCCCCGGGCCGCGCGGCCGTGCCTCCGCCGCTGCCTCCCGAGGTGCTCTACGACGGCAAGGTGGACACGGACCTCATGGGCCTGATGGGCGAGGAGCTGTCCTCGCGCGCCATCGAGGTGCTCGCCGCGCCGGATCCGGGCGGCGCCGCGGATCCGCACGGCCGTCCGCCGCTGCCGCTGTTCGCGGACCTGGGCCGCGACGCGTTCATCGACCTGGTGGCCCGCATGGGCTGGCGCGTGGTCAAGCCGGACGAGGTCATCATCCACGAGGGTGAGCCGAACGACCACCTGCACGTCATCGTCGCTGGCAAGTCAGAGGTGACGCGTCGGGTGGAGGGCGAGGCGCGCACCCTGGGCTTCCTGGGCGGCGGCTCCATCTTCGGAGAGATCTCCCTGCTCACCGGCGCGCCACCCACAGCCACGGTCACCGCGGTGTCCGATGCGGAAGTCTTCGAGATCCGCCGTGAGCACCTCAACGTGGTGGCCAAGAGCCACCCGGACGTGCCGCAGGTGCTGGCGGACTTCGCGCAGCAGCGCATGGCCCGCAACCTGATGGCCACCTCGCCCATGTTCCAGCAGCTCCCCGAGTCGGAGCGCGGCGCGATGCTCCAGCGCTTCACCTTCCGGGCCCTCCAGGCGCGCGAGAAGGTGCTCGTGGAGGGTGAGCACTCGCCGGGCCTGTTCCTGGTGCTCGCCGGCGAGCTGGTGGTGCAGAAGGAGGACCCCGCTGGCGGCGTGGTGACGCTGGGCGTGCTGCGCGAGGGCGACGTGGCGGGGGAGATCTCCCTGCTCACGGGCCTGCGTGCCACGGCCACGGTGGTGGCCACGCGCAAGACGGCGGCGGCCTCGCTGGACCGCGGCGCCTTCCACGAACTGGTGAAGGCCTTCCCGCACATCCGCACGTACCTGGAGCAGCTCTCGGATCGCCGACTGAAGCAGATTGGCGAGGCGCTGCGGCCCGCGGAGATCATCGACGCGGACGAGCTGGTGATGGAGCCGGACACCGAGGCGGGAGCGGCGTGAGATGGTGACGGTGACGCGTTCGCGCGTGGTGGCGGGTGGACTGGCGTTGGTGGCGGCGTTCCTCGTGCTGTGCTTCTGGCCGCGCGAGGAGCCCGGGGTGAAGGACGCCGTCACCCGGCAGATCATCAACATGACCCGCGCGGCGGAGGAGAAGAACGTCGGCGCGGTGATGGAGGGCGTGTCCGAGCGCTTCAAGACGACGGACGGGTGGAACCGTCAGGACGTGCATCGCATCCTGGCGGGCCAGGTGCTGCGCGGCCAATGGGTGCGCATCTTCACCACGGACATCGACGTGCACGAGGTGTCGCCCACGCAAGGCGACTTCCGCGCGCGCTTCATCTTCGGCCGCTCACAGGCGGACAAGCTGGAGGACCTGGCGCGTGAGAGCGTCCTCAGCGCCTATGCCATCGAGGGCACGTTCGAGAAGGAAGCCGACGGCGAGTGGCGCGTGGTGAAGGCGAAGCACCGCCAGTTGGATCCCGCGGAGCTACTGTAGCGTCGCCGCCGTCTGCGTGACCCACGCCTTGGCCATGTTGGCCTGCCCGGCGGCCTCGAGCCGCTGGCGCACGGCCTCGATGCGAGAGGCGAGCTGGGCGCGGGGGACACCCTGGGCCCGCGCCCGCACCAGCCCGAAGTAGTGGTGCTGGCAGCCCACCGCGAAGTCGCCCTGCGCGAAGAGCAGGTCCCCCATCGCCGCGTAGGCCTCCGGCAAGGTGCCCGCGCCCGTCTCCGGCGCCACCGCGGCCAGCAGCGGCTTGGCTCCCGCGTAGTCCTTGCGCGCGAGCAGCAGCGCGCCCTTCGCGTACTGCGCCCGGGCCATGCCCACGCCACGCACCGCGAGCGCCTGCTCGTAGGCGGCCAGCGCGTCGTCCTGCTTGCCCGCGGCCTCCAGCACTCCGCCGCGCGCCAGCCAGTAGCGATCATCCCGGCTCAGCGCGGCCACGGGCTTGCCGTCTGGCGGCGTCACCTTCACATCTCGGAACGTCGTCGCGTAGGCGTCCAGGAGCGCCAGCGCGCCGGCACCATCCCCCGCGGACTGGAGTGCACGCGCACCCTCGACGTAGGGCAGGGGAGCGGTGCGGCGCGCGGCCACCGCGGCCTCGAAGGCGGCCCGAGCCTCGGGTGACTTCTTCGCGGCCAGCACACGGGCGCGGGTGAAGAGGGCGAAGCGCTCGTCGGCGCGCGCCCGGAGCGCTTGATCCGCCGCGCCCAGGGCCTCGTCCAGCGCGCCCTTCGCCAAGGCCATCTCCGCTTGAAGCGCCTCGGCTCGTGCCTGGAGCGTGGGCGTCAGCTCCCGCCCGCGTCCGCGCACGTCCGCGAGCGTGGGCTCAGCGCTCTCCCGGGGCTGGCCCGCGTACAGCCTGGCCAGCGCGGCCGTCACGCGCGACAGCAGGTGGTCCGGGTTCGCGGTGGTGGCGCGCGAGAAGGCCTCCACGGCCTGGGTGTACTGGCCTTCGTCCAAGAGGGCCTCGCCGTACGCGGTCGCGAAGCGAGGGTCCTTCCAGGAGGCATCCGCCGCGCGCGCGTAGGCCTGTCGTGCTCCCGCCAGGTCGCCCTTGAGCTGGAGGACACGCGCCTGCGCCAGCGTCAGCCGAGGACTGTTCGCCCCCTGGGACCGAAGCTCCTCCAGCAGCCGCTCCGCCTCGGCCGTCTTGCCCTCGGCGAGCAGGAGCTGTGCGCGCGCGCCGTAGCGCTCCCCGGAGCGTGAGTCCAACGCCTCCGCGCGCTCCAGGTGCGCCCGCGCCCGCGCGTCCGCTCCGGGCTGCCGGTGCTCCAGCCACATCTCCGCCTGCACATCGGCCGCGAGCGCCTGGGCGTCCCGCATGTCGGAGTTGAGGGCGAAGAGCGCGTCCAACTGCTGCATCGCCACCGCGAGGTCCGCCGGGTTGTCCCGCTGCGCCGCCGCGCGCGCCATGCGCAGGTGCGTCTCGGTCTCCTGGCGCACCTGCCCGCGATGCACGCCGTACGTCACCCCGCCCGCCAGCAGCGCCGCCACCACGCCAATCTGAGCCAGCGCGCTCCCCAGGCTCTCGCGCCGCGGTCCCCCGTCGCGCCCCTTGCCGCCTGCCGTGTCCATGGGACGCCCCTCTCCCGCGCGAAAATTGAATGGTTTCGGACGTTTATGATGACTATACGAGATGCACTGATATGTCTGGCTTCCGTGGGTGTCAACGCCGGGAACCGGTGGGGCATCCGCTCGGGAGGTGCGCGATGGCGGTGTACACGACACTCTCGGCCGAGGCGTTCGCGCAGGTGGCCGAGGCGTTCGAGCTGGGTGCGGTGCGGACGGTGACTCCCATCCCGCAAGGCTCCATCAACACGAACCATCGCCTGGACACGGCGCAAGGCCGCTACTTCGTCCGTCACACGACGGTGCGCACGGAGGCGGACCTGCGCTTCGAGGCCGCGCTGCTGACGCACTTGTCCCAGTTCCACTTCCCCTCGCCGGTGCTGCTGTCCACGCGCACGGGCGCGAACTTCCTGCCGCTGGAAGGCGGGCGCGTGAGCGTCTTCCGCTGGCTGGTGGGTGAGGAGCTGCGGCGCGAGCAGCTCACCGCCGAGCACGTGGAGCAGCTAGGCCAGGAACTGGGCAAGCTGCACCGGGCCACCCAGTCCTTCAGCGCCTCGCGCGACAATCCCTACGGCCCGAGTCAGGTGAGCGGGTGGCTGGAAGGGCTGCGCCAGCGCCCCGAGCCGGAGCTGGCGGAGGCCGCGCGAGAGCTGACCTCACTGCTCGCGCGAGCCGAGTCCGAGCGCCAGGGCTTGGAGCCCCTGGGCGTCATCCACGCGGACCTCTTCCTGGACAACGTGAAGTGGCTCGGGGAGCGGGTGGGGGCGTTCTTCGACTTCGAGATGGCCTGCCGGGAGGCGTACACGCTCGACGTGGCCATCACGCTCAACGCGTGGTGCTTTGACGGGGCCTATCAACCCGAGCTGTGCCGCGCGCTGGTGCGGGGCTACCAGGACGCGCGCCCGCTGTCCGAGGTCGAGCGCGCCAGCCTCTACGGCCACGCGCTCTTCGGCGCCGTGCGCTTCACGGCCAGCCGCATCCGGGACTACCACCTGTCCCCGCTGCCGCCGGACAAGCTGACGCCCAAGGACTACCGCACCTACTTGTCCCGGGCGCGTGCGCTGGCGACCCTCGGCCCCGCGGGTCTTCGCGACCTCGTCGGGGCCTGAGGGGCGCGCTTGCGGCTCAGATGCCGGAGACAATCTTCCAGTGGCCATCCACCCGCTGGAAGACCATCTGCTTGAGCTCCGAGTCCTGATCCGCGCGCGGCGTCAGGCCCGGCAGGCGCCAGCTCGCCTTCCAGTAGTAGACGGCGGCGGCCACGTCGCCATTGTCGCTGAACTCCACGCGGCGCACGTTCATCTCCACCTTCGGGTCCTTGATCTTCTGGAACAGGGCCTGGAGGTGCGGCAGGAGGTTGGCGTAGGTGAGGTCGTCCTCAGGGCTCTCGGTGCCCGCGTCATCGTGGAACTTCGGGGACACGAGCGCGACGATCGCCTTGGCGTCCAGCGCCTCGAGCGCGGCCCGGTAGCGCTCCATCTCCTGCAGGATGGCGCGCGTCTCGGACGTGTCGCTGATGTTGGTGCCGGGGATGCGCTTCGGGGCGCACGCGGCCAGCAGGGACAGGCAGCAGACGACGAGGAAGCGTTTGTGCATGACGGGGCCTTATGGGGTGAACCACTCAGGTGTCAACCCATTCCCTGGCCCCTCGCGCCGCCTCGCCGCGCGCCTCAGGCGGCCTTGCGGATGACCTCGGCGATGAAGCGGTTGAGCACCGGAATCTCGTTGTCGAGAATCTTCAGGCCCTCGGCCTGGATGATCTTCTCGCCGATGAGCGCCAGCGGCTTCATCAGGAAGGGAAGCTTGAGGGAGATTTCTCCGTCCAGCGAGCGCTCCGTCTGGCCGTTGCCCAGGTCGCGGAAGCGCAGCACGCCCGTGTTCACCAGCATCTTGGAGATGGTGCCGGAGGTGGGCACGTTGGTGAAGGACATCTCCTTCTTGCGCTTGTCGTAGGTGGACGTCTCGATGAAGGCGAACCACTCGGGCGGAACCTGCTTGGGCCCGATGGACGAGATGACGGGCTTGGGGCGGTAGCGCACCTTGCGGCGCACCACGTTGCCCTCGTCCTTCACCTCCAGGGGCTGCAGCTCCAGCAGCACGCCGTGGTGCTTGAGGAGAAATTCGAAGTAGCGCGCGTCGAGCAGCGCGTTCTCCACCTCCGTCACCGACCCCTGGATCCGCTGCCTCGTCTCGAATCGCATTCCCTGCCTCCTGCGGGTGTAGGCAATGTCGCGCCCGTGGCGCGGGCGCCAGCGTCTAGCGGAAAGCCTGGCGCGGCACCAGAGGTCCGCGGAAGGTGGTTTCCTCGAAATCACACCGAGCCTGCCATTCTGACGCTGCCAGACGGAACGCCGGCCCATAGTCGGGAACCGAACCGAGCGCGTGCCGCACCGCGCCGCAATCTCCCGCCAGGTACGCCGTCTCGATGCTCAGCCTCCACGCCTCGCGACGCAGGGCCTCGGGCAGCACGTCCAACGTCAGGGCGCGTTGCAGGTGCTCGGCGGCCAGCGCGGGCGCGCCGGCTTGTCCCAGCCGCCGCCCCAGCAGGTAGTGCAGGTACGCATCCTGTGGCGCGCCCTGGAGCGCGCGAGAGAGCAGCAGGAGGCGCAGCTCCTCGCGGGGCGCGCGGAAGTACGCGGTGATGGGTTCGCGCAGCCCCGGGGTGTCCAGCGCGGCCAGCTTCACCTGCGCCGTGCGGGTGGGGTCCGGGCCCGCGTCGAGCGCGAGCACGCTTTGTAGGAAGCCGCGCGCGGTGTCGGGCTGCTCCTGTCGCAGGGCCACGTCGGCGCGAGCCAGGGCCACGTCCGCGGCGAGCGCGGGCCGGTCCTTCACCTGCTCCGCCAGCGCGCTCAGCACGGAGGCGGCCTCGTCCGAGCGCTCCAGCGCGTCCAGAGCCACGGCCTGTCCCAGCCGGTACGTGGGCTCCTCGGGCTGGAGCTGCGCGGCGCGCGCGTAGCGTTGCAGCGCGTCCTCGGGGTCGCTCGTCAGCGCGTCGCGGGCGGTATCGGCCAGTCGGGCCACCTCACGCGCACACGCGCGCGAGAAGAGGCTTCCCGTGCGGAAGCGAGCGAAGGCGCGCGCCACCGCCGAGGCATCCAGCGGCAGCGCATCCACGTAGCGCTCCCACTCGGACACCAGTTCGTCCAGGGGCCGCCCGTAGGCGCCGGCGAAGTCCGCGTGCGCATAGGCGGCGAGCAGCTTGGGCGCGCCGTAGGTGTCCGCGAGGTAGCGCAGGAACGAGCCCGCCACCGTGTACGCGCGCGCGGGCGCGGACTGGTAGAAGCCCTCGGGGCCCATCAGCTTGCGCATGTCCGGCGCCAGCTTCTGCTTGCGCATGCCCGCGGCCCACTGGTGCAGCGTCAGGTCGCCCTGGACCGGATCATCCGCCGCCACCGCGAGCCCCTCGATGACGCCCATCAGGGGCCACACGCCCATCCGCGTGGTGACGTGGAAGAAGCCGCTGCCCGCGGGGCCCGCCATGACGTGCGCCAGCTCGTGGTGCAGCGTGCTGTGCGGGAAGGGCCGGTCCTGGATGTGCAACTCGCGCCGCCACGGCTTGGCGAACTGCGTGCGCCCGGCGCCCACCAGCCGCTGCTTCTCGTCCTCGGAGCGGTAGAGCCACACGGTAATGCGGCCCTCGGGGGCCACGCCCAGGAAGCCCGACAGCTGCGCGTAGCGGAACTCCAGGTCGCGCGCCATCCGGTCCATGTCCTCGCGCGGCTTGCCCCGCGGGTAGTGCAGGACGAAGTGGTCCGTCTCACGCACGCCGCCGAGCTGCTCCGCCAGATAGCCGTCCGTCATGCGCAGGCCCAGCTGGGGCCCATGTCGCTCCAGCATCACGATGCTGGTCGCCGCCAGCGCGACGAGCACCAGCGCCCCCGCGCTCCGGGGTCGCCCCAACCGTCCCGTCGTGGCGTCCAGCAGCGCCGCGGAGAGGGCGGCGAGCAGCACGGCCCACAGCAGGGTCTCCAGGCGGAACCAACCCAGCGCGGGCGTGACGTGGAGCGCCTCGTCGTACAGCGGCCCGGGCAGGTGCCCCAGGAAGTGATTGAAGGCGAACACCTGAGGACCGGCCACCAGCGGCCACGCCGTGGCCACCGCCGAGCCGAGCACCAGCAGGGCGTAAATGCCCGCCGCGCCCCGAGGGCGGCTCGCCGCGAGGCCCGAGAAGACGCCGGCCGCCGAGGCCAACAGGGCGGTGGGCAGGGTGAGCAGCGGAAAGAACCCCACCAACTCGAACGGGTCGCACGCCGTGCGCAGCCGCGCGAAGAGTGTGGCGCACACGAAGGGCGGAATGAGCACCGCGACGTTGAGCAGGGCACTGGCACCCCAGGCGCGCAGCACCGTGACGGCGGGGGAGGTGGCGGGTTCGACCCCGGCGGGCCGGGGCCCCGTCGCCTGGAGGACGCGGCGCTCCTGGAACGCCGCGGCGATGCCCGTGCCACCCCCGAGCAGGCCCCCGGCGATGGAGAGGGCCAGCCCCAGCTCGAAGCCGGGCACCTCGAAGAGCGGGGCGAGCACGAGCGCCGAGCCACCCCCGGCGAGCAGCAGGACGATGGCCAGGACGGCCGGGCGGGCCAGCAGGCCCCGGGCACGAAGGAGGACTTGCCGCATGGCCTCCCCTATACTCCCCGCCAGCATGTCCGAACAGAAGAGCGGATCCGACCTGCGCCAGCACGGGCGCGCCCCAATCGAGCTCAAGGTCGATTACAAGAAACTCAACTCCTTCTTCGCTGACTACACGAAGAACATCAGCAAGGGGGGGACGTTCATCAAGACGAAGAAGCCGCTGCCCATCGGCACGCGCTTCCTCTTCAAGCTGACGGTGCCCCAGCGCGAGGCCCCCTTCGAGCTGCTCGGCGAGGTCGTCTGGTCCAAGGCCGACGGCGAGGAGCCGGGCATGGGCATCCGGTTCATCTACAGCAGCGAATCCCAGCGCGTGGACTTCGAGACGCTCGTGGAGCGCCTGATGTCGGACAGCCTGGGCTCCGACCTGACCGAGAAGCTGCTCAACAAGCCCCTGCACCCCCAGCACCCGTCATGACGCGCTCGCTTCGTGCCGTGGCCCTGGGCGCCGCGTTGCTGGGCGCGCCGGCCTGCCAGGAAGCCCCGGCCGCGCCGCCGCCCCGGCCCCCAGCCCCGCGTCCCGCCTCGAAGGACCTCGCCGCGGAGGACTATGTGATGCCAGCGCTGCCGCGCGCAGCCGTGCGGCTGAAGGACGCCTTCGGGGGGGTGCACCGCGTGGAGGTGGAGGTGGCCGCCACGGCGGACGCCCGCACCCGTGGCCTCATGTGGCGCAAGGCGCTGCCCGCGGGCCAGGGCATGCTCTTCATCTTCCCGGAGGAAGAGGTCCAGAGCTTCTGGATGCGCAACACGCTCATCCCGTTGGACATGCTCTTCATCAATGCCGAGCGCCGCGTGGTGGGCATCATCGAGCGCGCCGAGCCGCGCACGCTCACGGGCCGCACGGTGGGCGTCCCGGGCCTGTACGTGCTGGAGGTTCCCGGAGGGTGGTGCCAGTCCGTGGGCGTGGCTCGCGGCGGCACCGTGGAGTTCGAAGGACTCGGCGGCGTGCGCGCTGAACCCTGAGTGAGAACGTCACGCGAGGTCGCCGGGTTGTCACCTTCCCGGCGTCCTCGTGATGAACAAGTCACCGCCCGCAGCGACCGTTCGCCACATGGCCTCCCCAGGATGCGCCCCGCGTCACGCCACGCGGCGAGGCGCTCATCCTCTGGAGGTTTCGGTTCATGTCTTCACGTCTCGTGGGGCTCGCCACCGCGGCGCTGCTCCTGGGCAGCACCACGGCCCTGGTGGGTTGCGAAGGAGAGAAGGGCCCGAAGGGAGATACGGGCGTCGCGGGTCCGCAGGGGCCTCAGGGCCCGCAGGGTCCCGCCACCGTCATTCCAGACGCGGGCGTCCCGGACCCGGGCCCCGGTGCGCTCGCATCCGCGCACGAGGCCGCGCATCAAGCCGGCACGCCGCACGCTGACCGCGTCATCTTCTTCCTCGGGGACGGCATGGGCATCCCCGTCGTCACCGCCGCGCGCATCTTCGCTCGGGGCGAGGACGGTGAGCTGACCCTGGACACGCTGCCCGAGACGGGCTTCGTGCGCACGTACTCGCGCGACTCGCGCGTGACGGACAGCGCGCCCTCCATGTCCGCGTACATGACGGGCGTGAAGATGAACAACGACATCCTCTCGATGTCGCCGGAGACCGCGTTCAACGGCAAGGGCTCCGCCGTGCCGACGTTCCTGGAGTGGGCCGAGGCCGCCGGTTGGTCCACGGGCGTCGTCACCACCACGCGCGTGACGCACGCGACGCCCGCCGCCACCTACTCGCACATCAGCAACCGCGACCTGGAGGAGGCCATCGCCCAGCAGCTCGTGCCGGGCGCGCCGGGCTCCAACTCCAGCCTGGGGGATGGCCTGGAGGTCATCTTCGGCGGCGGCAGCAAGCAGTTCACCACGCGCGCGGACAAGCGCGACCTGGTGGCGGAGCTGAAGGCCCGCGGCTACGGCTACGTCACGCAGGCCGCGCAGCTCCAGGACCTGCCTCTTTCTGGAGCGCCGAAGCAGAAGGTGCTCGGCCTCTTCACCGAGAGCCACATGTCCTACGAGCTGAACCGCGACCCGGCCAAGGAGCCGAGCCTCGCGCAGATGGCCGTCAAGGCGGTGCAGGTCCTCGACCAGAACCCCAAGGGCTTCTTCCTCATGGTGGAGGGCGGGCGCATCGACCACGCGCTGCACGAGACGACGGCGAAGAAGGCGCTGAAGGACACGGTCGCCTTCGACGACGCGCTCGCGGCGGTGCTGGCCGAGGTGAAGAAGAAGGATCCGAACCTGGAGCACACGCTCGTGGTCCTCACCTCGGATCATGACCACACGCTCGTACACCTGGGCTACGCGAAGCGCACTGGCGCCACCACGGCGACCAACGCGGGCGTGCTGGGGCTCGTGCGCAACTACGCCGGTGCGCAAGAGGGCGCGCCCACGCTCGACGCGGATGGCCAGCCGTACACCATCCTCGGCTTCGGCAACGGCGAGCGCCGCGTGATGGGCTCGCGCGCCTTCGCGCCCACGCTCACCGAGGACCTCACCGCGGGCGACGAGTACCACCAGGAGGCCGCCATCCACATGCCCACCGGCGCCGAGACGCACGGCGGCACCGACGTCACCCTCCGCGCCGTGGGCTTCGGCTCCGAGCAGTTCCACGGCTTCATGACCAACACCGAGGTCTTCGGCCTCCTTCGCAACGCCTCCAAGCTGTGACGCGGACAAAGGGAATCGCCGCCATGAACCTCAAGAACACGCTGCTCGCCGGGGGCACCGCCCTGGCCCTGATGGCCGCTCCCGCGCACGCCGCGGGCAAGGCGAAGAACGTCATCTTCTTCCTCGGCGACGGGATGGGCCCCACCACCGTCACCGCCACGCGCATCTATGTCTACGGCGAGGCGGGCAAGCTCCAGATGGAGAAGCTGCCGCGCACGGCCCTCATCAAGACGTACTCGCTCGATGCGCAGACCACCGACAGCGCGCCGTCCATGTCCGCGTACATGACGGGCGTGAAGATGCGCAACGAGGTGCTGTCCATGAGCCCGGACACCGTCGCGCGCATCGAGGCGGACGGGCACTGCGCCGCCACGGGCAACGGCTCGCCGGTGCGCACCATCCTGGAGCTGGCCAAGGCCGCGGGCAAGTCGGTGGGTTCCATCACCACGACCGAGCTGACGCACGCGACGCCCGCCGCCACGTACTCGCACATCTGTCATCGCGACCTCGCGTATGACATCGCGGCGCAGGCGGTGCCCGGGGGCGCGGGCGCGAATCCGTCGCTGGGCACTGGCGTGGACGTGCTGATGGGCGGCGGCGCGAACCACTGGACGCCCGTCAACGCCACGACCAATCCGAAGGGCCGGCCGGATGGGCGCGACCTCGTCGAGGAGCTGCGGTCCCAGGGCTACACCTACGTGAAGGACGCGACCGGCCTGCGCACGATTCCGTCGACCACCACGAAGCTCATCGGCTTGTTCTCCGCCACCAGCCACATGAGCTACGAGCTGGATCGCGACTCCACGAAGGAGCCGAGCCTCGCGGAGATGACGCTGGCCGCCATCCAGGTCCTGAAGAAGGCCTCGGCGGCGGACAATGACGATCGCGGCTTCTTCCTCATGGTGGAGGGGGGGCGCATCGACCATGCACTGCACGGCACGCAGGTGCAGAAGGCGCTGGGTGACGCGGCCGCGTTCGATGCCGCCATCAAGGCCGCGGTGGACAGCGTGGACCTGAGCAACACGCTCATCGTCGTGACGGCGGACCATGACCACACGCTGGCGATGAATGGCTACGGCCAGCGCGGGCAGGGGACGCACGTGGTGGACGTGGTGCGTGACCCGGCCACGGGCACTCCGCTGGTGGATGGCGATGGCTATCCCTATCCGACGCTGGTGTTTGGCAACGGCCCCAACCGGCCGCTCGTGCGCTCCAGCACGGACACGGTGAACGTGCTCGACAAGAACTTCACGCACCTGTCGGCCGTGCGCGTCTCCAGCGAGACGCACGGCGGCGGCGATGTGATGCTGATGGCCGGCGGCGCGGACGCGGAGCTGTTCAAGGGCACGCTCGACAACACGCGCGTGTTCCAGTTCCTGAAGACGGCGGCGGGGCTGTAGTCATGGGGCGCGTCGCGTTGCTGCTGCTGGGGGGGCTCCTCGTGTGTGGGGCGTGTGCGGAGCCTCCGCGGACTCCTGGGAGCGAGCCACCCGTGGCCGTGCTCATCTCGCACGAGGAGCAGGGGGTCCGGCCGGATGGGGTGACGCAGGTGCTCCGTTATCAAGAGCGCGTGCTTCGCCGGGACGGTCACCTGTGGTCGGAGCGCGTGCTGGATGGGCGCGTTCCCGCCGTGGCCCACTCCGAGTCGCGGCGCGACGTGCATGACTGGAGCGTGGTGCCGCGCTGGGTCTCTCGCGAGGCCGATGGGCGCGTGCGCCTGCGCTTCGTCCTCGCGGACTCCCGCGAGGTGGTGGAGGTAGAGCCCCCGGAGTACGACTCCGTGGGCTTCACGCCCGCGTGGGATGAGCTGTCTCACCAGGTCTCCAACGAGGTGCTCGCGCGGCTCACGCCCTCGACCCGTCCGGATGCCCCCGAGGGTGCCCGGTGGTTGGAGGCCACCACGGCGGACCGCTACATCCGAGTGCTGTGGAGCGACAAGCTCGCCCTCGCGCTGGAGATGGAATCCGGTCGCAAGGATGGGACCGCGCTGCATCGCGCCAAGGTCCAACTGGAATCGCTGCCCGCGACGGCGCCTTGGGAGTCGACTCGTGCTTTCGCTCGCAAGGACATCAACGATTATCGCGACTGAGTCAGTCCGATAATCCTTCTTGAGCCTGTTTTGCGTTGATACGCTCCGGGTGTTTCACCACACACCCGGAGACGGTATGTCCATTGGAGTGAAGCGAGTCGCGGCGGTCGTGGCGTGCGCAGCGGGCCTGCTGCTGGGAGCTTGTGGCGGGGAGATGGAAGATGGGCAGGTCGCCCCGGTCGCGACCCAGGAGTCCGCCATCATCGTGGGGGGCTCTGAGGTCAGCCAGGTGTATTACTCGGATTCGACGTACACGGTGCAGGTTGGCTGGGCCCTCACGAAGTGTGACGGCTCATACAAGCTGGAAGGCTATCGCACCCAGTACGTGATGACGGCTGTCTATCATTGCTGAGTCGTTCACCGAGCACCCCTTCCCAGACAGGGAGGGGTGCTTGGGTCATTGAGATGTCCCGTTCGCGCGGCCAGCCAGTTCGGCGATGCGCAGGATGAGCTGCCGCATCGTCACGGTGCCCAGGAATGCGCCGGTCGCGTCCGTGACCACCACGGGGTCCTGGGTTGCCGACGTGGCTCGTGCCAGTGCTTGGGGCATGAGTGCGCAGACAGTCATGTCCTCCTCGGCGATCAGCGGCGCGGGGTGCGTGTCTGACCGGGCCTCGAATCGCTGACGCGTGATCAACCCGCGTGGCTGTTCGTGCTCCAGGAGGACGACATGGTCCAGACCCGGCGTCTGCTGAAACAGCGTCGCGAGGCTCGCGTCATCCACGGGTGTTTGCGCGCTGGCGCATCGGACGGCGAGGTTGCCCACGGTGTCTTCGCCCGAGGACGTGCGGTGGTGCAGCGCACGCATGGTTCCGTGGCGTCGCCGCTCGAACTCTTCCCCGGGGAGCGGAGGCGTCGGCGCGGGGCGCGCGAGCAGGAAGCCCTGCGCGTGGCGAATGCCCAAGCGCAGCAGCACGGCCAACTCGTCCCAGGACTCCACCCCCTCCGCGATGAGCGTGGCGCCCACGTTGGTGGAGAAGGCCACCAGGGACTTCAGCAGATGCTGGAGATAGGCGTGGTGGTGGATGTCTCGCACCAGCGCCTGGTCCAGCTTGATGAAATCTGGCGCGCTGTGCACCAGGGTCACGAGCCCTGAGTGCCCCGCGCCGAAGTCATCCAGGGCGATGCCGAAGCCTCGCGTGGCGAGCGCTCGTGCCAGGCGTCTCAATTGCGCGGTGTCTTCGAAGGCGCCTTGCTCGGTGATCTCCAGCACGAACTGACGCGGGTGCAGGCCGTGCTGTTGGACCAGGGCTTCGAGGGCGGTGTCCGCGAAGCGCTCGTCGGCGAGGACCTCGGGGCTGACGTTGAAGAAGAACGGCGCGCGGCGGTGGGCCGCGGGAAGCTCGGCGATGCGGCGGAGCGCGGAGCGCCAGCATGCGTGTTCGGCCTCGAAGGTGACGCCCTCGTGGCGGGCGCGGGTGAAGAAGTCGAGGGGGGACTCGGAGGAGCCTTCACCTCGGG
Source organism: Myxococcaceae bacterium JPH2 (assembly GCA_016458225.1). Taxonomy (NCBI): domain Bacteria; kingdom Pseudomonadati; phylum Myxococcota; class Myxococcia; order Myxococcales; family Myxococcaceae; species Myxococcaceae bacterium JPH2. The sequence goes on from JAEMGR010000013.1 coordinate 61,156, forward strand.
ACAGCACCTCGTGACCCACGATGTTGCCGGTCCGCAGGTCCACGATGGGCTGGAACACGGACGCGATCCGAGGCTCGTCTCCGCGCCACAGCCAGGACTGCGCCGGGGCGACCGGGGGGGAGCGGGGTGGGTTCATGTCCGAAAGATGTAGCCGAAAGTCCCCCGTGCTTCAGGGACCCTCGTGTCACGAGCAGCCACGCGAGCATGGCGTTGGCGTCACGCCGCCATCACGGCGACCGAAGCAGCGCTTGAGTCCGCGGCTGCTCGGCGCGAGGTGAGCTGGCTTCCAGCTCCACGCCGAATGCCCGGGCGCGGTGAGGCCCGCGCGCTCCAACCGTGTCACTCGCGCGGTCGCTCGGTCATCGAACGAGGGGCCGCGGTGTTCGGGGCCGCGTCGGAGATCGGCTCCACAGGCAAGAGCGCGGGGACCATCCGCTGCGTCTCCGGAGACGCCGAGGCAAGGGCCTCCAGCGTCGGCTCCACCGGCGTGGGAGGAAGCGCCGCTCGCGAAGTCTCCACGGGAGTCGAACCACCCGCCGCCCGCGCCATCTCCGCCGAGGCATGGGCAGGGCTCTCCAGCCGCGACTCCGCCCCTGTGGCCGCGGGCACCTGGGCGAGCGTGGCCTGGGCCGCGACCGTATCCAGCGCGTGCCCCTCCTCCCACTGCGCGGAAGAGAGTGAACGGAAGCGTCGAGCCAGCGCGGCCAACTCGGCGGCCTTGAGCTGGGCATGTCCGCTGCGCAGCGACAGGAGCGCCACGCGAGCCCGCTCCAGCAAGGCGACCTCCGCGCGCAACTTCGCGAGGATTCGCTCGCGACGCTGCCGCAGCTCACCCAGTCGCTCCACTTCTTCGCCGAGCGACTGGGCCGCGAGCTCGAGCTGCCGACGCGCCACCGGATCCGTGCTGGCGCGAGCGCTGCGCTCCAATCCGTCCCGCTCCGCTTGGAGCTCCGCCTGGGCGCGCTCCTCGAGCTGCGCCTCCACGCCCGCCCACTCGGAGGCCAGCTCCACCGCGCCGCGCGTGATGCGCGCCAGCGTGCGGGCCAACTCCTCGCGGGCCGGCTCACGCGGGAGCTTCGCGAGGGACTCACCACACTGGCGATAGAGGCTCAGGGCGCGCTCGGCCAGCGTCCGGAAGTCTCCCGCGAGCTGGGGCAGCAGCTCCTCGGCGCGCGCCTCGACAGGGTCGGCGGACAACCCGATATGCGCGGCGATGGCGCTCAAGCCCACGAACAGGCCGAGGATTCCACCCGTGAGGCTCGCGCTGAGCAGCGCGGGCGTGGCCACATCCGCGAGACGTGAGGCGAAGATGCTCGCGACCTCGGTGCCCGCCAGCGTGAGCCCCGCGGCGAGCAACGCGCCGAGCGAGAAGTGCAGCAGGGTAGGGCGGGCCTCGGCCACCTGGCCCTCTTCGCCGCGCTCGTTGAGGCGCGCGCGCACCAGCAGGGCGCCCGCCGCGGCGGCGCTGATGGCCAGCGTCCACCCTGGCGCCATGCCGAGCGCATAGGGCAGGGAAGTGAGCACGACCCCCAGGCCTGCCACGAGCGCCCGGTCCCACTTGTCTCCCTGGGCACAGGCGAGCACCACCGCGACGGGGACCCACCACGACAGCGGCAGGGGCAGTCCCACCCGGCTGGTGGCGAACTGGAGCAGGCCCGCGCCAGCGCCCGCCGCGAGGGCGCGCGTCACGGTGCGTTCGAAGACTTCACGGTGATGGAACTGCAGCACGGTGGCACTCATCGGTCGCCCCTGGAACGGCGTCAGGCCAGGAATTCCACCTGGAACGCGTGGCCGAATTAAAAGGTCTGCCGATGAGTGCTCCCCCCATCCCCCCGACGATGCGCGCCTTGGTGTTGACGGCTTACGACGGCCGCCCCGAGTCGCTGCGCGTCCAATCGCGTCCCGTCCCCAAGCCTGGACCGGGACAGGTGCTGGTGCGGCTGGCGGCCTCGCCCATCAACCCGTCCGACCTGATGTTCGTGCGAGGGCGCTACGGCGTGCGCAAGTCGCTGCCCGTGGTGCCAGGGTTCGAGGGCAGCGGGACGGTGGTGGCCGCGGGCGGCGTCGCGGGGCGCCTGCTCGTGGGACGTCGCGTCGCGTGCCTGGCGCCGTTGGACGGCGAAGGGCTGTGGGCGGAGTACGCGGTGGTGCCCCTGCCGCAGTGTCTGCCGCTGCGCGCGCGCATGAGCGACGAGCAGGGCTCCACGCTCTTCATCAATCCGCTGACGGCCTGGGCGCTGTTGGAGCGCGCACGACAGGAGGGCCATGGCGCGCTGGCGCAGACGGCCGCGGCGAGCGCGCTGGGGCGCATGCTGGCCACGCTGGCCCGTCGTCGCGGACTGCCCATGGTGCACGTGGTGCGTCGGCCCGAGCAGGTGCAGGTGCTGCGCGCGCTCGGCGCCGAGCACGTGCTGAGCAGCGCGGAGCCCGAGTTCGACGAGCGTCTGCGTCTCCTGTTCCACGAGCTGCGCGTGACGCTGGCGTTCGATGCGGTGGGCGGCCACATGACGGGGCGCCTCTTGAGCGCGATGCCGGACGGCGCAACGGTGACCGTCTACGGCGCGCTCGCGGAGCAGGAGTGCCGCATCGACCCGGGCGACTTCATCTTCCACGACAAGAAGGTGGACGGCTTCTGGCTGGCGCGTTGGGGCCGCGGCCGCTTCGGGCGCGAGCAGCTCCGGGCGCTCGTGGGCGCGGCGACGCTGATGGGCAAGGCCCTGGAGACACCCATTCGCGCGAGCCTGCCGCTGGAGTCCGCGGGCGAAGCGCTGCGCATCGCCTCATCGGACATGACGAGCGGCAAGGTGCTCTTCGCGCCGAGCCTCGACGGTGGCGCGCAGTCCTGAGCGAGGCCTACGCCTTGGGCCGAGAAATCGGCCCCGTGCGGCCCTTCGTCACACGCAGATAGTCCGCGGGAGCCAGCACGAGCTGCGTGCCGCGAATGCCCGCGGACACCGCGATGGTGTCGAACAGCTCCAGCGTCTCATCGACGAAGACGGGGTAGTCCTTCTTGCCGCCTATCGCGGTGCAGCCGCCGCGCACGTAGCCGGTGAGCGGCTGCAGCTCCTTGAGCGGAACCGTGTCCACCTTGCGGTCTCCGCTGAGCCGGGCGAGCGCCTTGAGGTCCAACTCGGCGTTGCCCGGCACCACCGCCATCAGCACGCCGGTCCGGTCGCCGCGCGCCACGAGCGTCTTGAACACCTGCTCGGCGGGCATCCCCACCTTGCCGGCCACGGTCTCCGCGGACAAGTCATCCGGGTCCACCTCGTAGTCGCGCAGCTCGTAGCGCACGCCGAGCGAGTCCAGCAGCCGGGCGGCATTCGTCTTCATGGCGTCACATCCCCAGCGCGGTGGCGGCAGTCTTGACCCGAGCCAGTGCCTCCTCGGGGGTGGAGCCCACCGCGGAGAGGTGGCCCATCTTCCGGCCCTTGCGAGCGTCGCGCTTGCCATACAGATGCAGCCGCACGCCGGGCATGGCCAGCGCCTGGGCGAACCGCGGCCCGCCCTCGCGCAGCCACAGGTCGCCGAGCAGGTTGACGATGGCCGCCGGGCGCACCACCTCCACCGAGCCCAAGGGCAGGTTGCACACCGCGCGCACCGCCTGCTCGAACTGGCTGGTGAGGCACGCCACCTCGGTGGAGTGGAAGCTGTTGTGCGGACGCGGCGCCAGCTCGTTGACGAGCAGGCGGCCGTCTCTCAGCAGGAACATTTCCACGACGAGCAGTCCCTCAACCTGGAGCGCGTCGGTGATGGCGCGCGCCACCTCGGTGGCCTGCGCCGTGATGGCGGGCGGCAGTTGGCCTGGCAGGAGCGACCACGCGAGGATGCGCTGCTCGTGGTGATTGAACGCGGGCGGGTAGACGACGGCCTGCCCGTCCGGGCCGCGCGCCACCAGCACGGACAGCTCCGACTCCAGGTCGAGCGCGGCCTCCACCACCACCGAGCGCTCACCCAGCTCGCGCCACGCGGTGGGCGCCTCGTCGGCGCGGGAGACCTCGTACTGGCCGCGTCCGTCGTAGCCCCCCTCGCTGGACTTCACGAAGCACCGGCCGCCCAGGGCCTCGATGGCCTGCGCCAGCTCGGCGGCGGAGTGCGCCTCGCGCCACGGACCCAGGGGGAAGCCTCCGCGCGCAAGCCAGCTCTTCTGCCGGCCGCGGTGCTGAATCACCTCCAGCACGCCCGCGCCGGGACGCATGGGCGTCTGACGGGCCACGGCGTTGAGCGTGGCGAGCGGAATCTTCTCGATCTCCAGCGTGACGACGTCGCACGCGCGCGCCAGGTCGCTGGCCGCGTCGATGTCGGAGAACGCGGAGGTCAGGCAGCGGTCCACCACCGAGCGCGCGGGCGCGGTCGAGTCCGGATCCAACGCCTGCACCTGGTAGCCGAGCGTACGCGCGGCCAGGGCCATCATCCGCCCGAGCTGTCCCGCACCGAGGATGCCCAGCGTGCCGCCAGGGAGCACCGTGCGCGCCTTCATCCCTCCACCTCGCGCTCGCGCAGCACTTCCTGCGTGCGGGCCGTGCGGTAGGCGGACAGCCGCTCACGCAGCTCGGGGTACTTCAGGCAGAGGATGGCGGCGGCATGCAGCGCGGCGTTCGCGGCGCCCGGCTTGCCAATGGCCTGCGTTCCCACCGGCACGCCCTTGGGCATCTGCACGATGGACAACAGCGCGTCAAAGCCGTTGAGCACCGTGGTGGGCATGGGCACGCCGAGCACCGGCAGCAGCGTCTTGCTGGACACCATGCCAGGCAGGTGGGCCGCGCCGCCCGCCGCCGCGATGATGACGGACAGGCCGCGAGCCTCCGCGGTGGAGGCGTACTCCATCATCCAGTCCGGAGTGCGGTGCGCGGACACGATGCGCACCTCGTGAGGGATGCCCAGCTCGTTGAGGATATCGATACCGGGCTTCAGGAACTCCAGATCGCTCCTGCCACCCATGATGACCCCGACCCACGGGGTGCTCGCCGCGCTCGCCATGCTGTGAAGCGCCTCCCATGCGCTCTTCCGGCTGAAGCCCGGAGGAACGCGGAGATAGGGCGGCGTGATTCCATCGGTCAACCGGGAATGTGCGCTCCGCGTCGTTGCAATGACTTCACAATGCCATGGCGCGAGCCGTGCCCCTCCCGACGGGCGGCCGGGAGGGCGGTGGCCATGTGCGCCTACTTCTCTTGCAGGCTGGCGATGTCAATCACGAAGCGGTAGCGCACATCTCCACGGAGCATGCGCTCATACGCCTCGTTGATCTTCTGGATGGGGATGAGCTCGATGTCGGACGTCACGCCGTGCTGGGCGCAGAAGTCCAGCATCTCCTGCGTCTCGCGGATGCCACCGATGAGCGAGCCACCGAGCCGCCGCCGCCGCATGATGAGCGGGAAGGCAGACAGCGGGGTGGGCTCCTCGGGTGCGCCCACGAGGATCATCGTCCCGTCCACCTTCAAGAGGCTCAGGTACGTGTTGTAGTCGTGCGGCGCCGACACGGTGTCGAGGATGAAGTCGAAGCGCCCCGCCAGCCGCTGGAACGTCTCCGGCTGCGACGTGGCGGCGAAGTCGGTGGCGCCCAGGGCACGCGCGTCCTTCTCCTTGGAGGGCGAGGTGCTCAGCACCGTGACCTCGGCGCCCATGGCCCGCGCGAGCTTCACGCCCATGTGGCCCAGGCCTCCGAGCCCCACCACGGCGATGCGGTCCCCCGCCTTGAGCCCGTAGTGCCGCAGCGGCGAGTAGGTCGTGATGCCGGCGCACAAGAGCGGCGCGGCCTTGTCCAGCGGCAGGCCCTCCGGGATGCGCAGCACGAAGTTCTCGTCCACCGTGATGCGCGTGGAGTAGCCGCCGTAGGTCACCGCGCCACTGCCGCGCTCGCGGCTGTTGTAGGTGCCCACCATGCCTTTGTCGCAGTACTGCTCGTCACCGGCTTTGCACGGCGCGCACTCGCGACACGCGTCGACGATGCAGCCCACGCCCACGGTGTCGCCCGCCTTGAAGCGGCGCACGGCACTGCCCACCTGGGACACGCGCCCGACGATTTCGTGACCGGGGACGAGGGGGAAGATGGCGCCGCCCCACTCATCCTTGGCCTGATGCAGGTCCGAGTGGCACACGCCGCAGTAGAGGATGTCGATGAGCACGTCGTGGGCTTGGGGCTCTCGGCGCTCAATCGAGAAGGGGCCGAGGGGGGCCTTGGCACTCGGGGCGGCATAGGCGCGGGTCTTCAGCATGGAGGCTCTCCGCAAGTGTGGAAACGACGCGGCCCCGGTGCATGACCGAGGCCGCGTGGCGGGAGACTAGTGATGAAGGCGCGCGTCCGCCGAGGAAAGCGCCATCGGCTCGGCCCGGTCGCTCAGTAGGTGGTGCCCAGTCGGCCAAAGCTCTTGAGCGCTTGCACCTTGCTGTTCTTCACCGCGGCGCCCACCGCCGAGGGCGTGGCGGCCGACTCGTACTCGTCGAGGGCGGCCTTCTGCTGGGCCTGATCCTCGGCCACCGCCGCGGCGCCCGCCACGGCGGCGGTCTCGGTGAAGAGGGTCTGGTTGTCCTGCAGGTAGGCCTTGGCCTCTTCCTTACGGCCCTGGCTCATCGCCTCGGCGGCCTTCTGGAGGTTCTGGGCGCTGCGGGCACGGGCCGCATACACCGTGGCGTCCTTGTCCTGTCGCGCGAGGATCTCCTCGCGGCGATCCGTGACCTGCGCGCTCAGCGCGGCGGCGCTCTCCACGCCCTTGTTCTGGAGCAGGTCCGTGTACGCCAGCTTCAGCCCCGTGACTTGCACGGACTGACCCACGGCGTTGCCCTGGACGAGCAGCCGCACCACGACGCGCTCCACCTGGCCCGCGGAGAAGTCCGGCATGGCGACGCGCACGACGTTGCCCGCCTGGTGCGCGGTGTAGCCCAGCACCTCGCCCAGCGTGACGCCGTCGGGCAACTCGAAGGACAGCTCCACGTTGCGCGCCACGGTGGTGGAGGCCTGCTGAAGGTCGCGCTGGAAGAGGGTGGCCAGCTTGCCCGCGTCCTCGAGGAAGCCGTAGGCACCGGCGCCGTACTCGGCGAAGGACTGCATGAGGTCCTCGTTGAAGTCCGTGCCCACGCCAATGGCGCTCACCGTGACGCCCGCCGCGCGGATGTCGCGCACCTCCTGCTGCAGGCCGGCCGCGTCGCTGATGCCCTCGGTGGGCTGGCCGTCGCTCATGAGGATGAGGCGGTTGACCCGGAAGTGCTCCATCCCGGAGGCGAGCTGGAAGCGCCCGGCGGACAGGCCCGCGCTGATGTTGGTGCCGCCGTCGTCCCAGATGCCCTCGATGAACTGCAGCATCCGCTCGCGGTTGGCGGGCGTGGCCGGCTGCGACGGAAGGCTCTTCACGTCCGAGCCGTAGTGGATGATGGCGAGCCGGTCCTCATCCCGCAGCAATCCCACGAGGTGCCGCGCGGCCTGCTTCGCCTGCGCCAGCTTGTAGCCGCTCATGGAGCCCGAGCGGTCGATGACCACCGCGAGGTTGACCGGGCTGCGCGTGGAGCCCGGCACCTGCGCGCCCGTCAGGTCCACCGTGGCGAACACCTCCGAGGCACCCTGCGGGATGTACGGATGCGACAGCCGGCCCGTCAGCGAGAGCGAGCCCAGCGACGTGGTGGCCGGTGGAGTGGGGGGGATGGGGGTCGCCACGTGCGTCGCCGGGGGAGGCGGCTGCGGCGACCCACCGGCCCGCGGCAGCCCCAGCACCAGCGCGGTGAGAGCGAGGCCGCCGGCCAGGGCGAGGAAGAGGACCGTTCGGTTCATGGCAGGGCTCCTGGGCGTCCTCGGAGGGGACGCCGCCCTGCCTTTACGAACGACGTGGGGAAATAGGTCTACGCCCCCACGCCGGAACTGTCAGGGAGTCTGCGTTGCGGGCACCGTCGCCGCGCAGAAGAACGGCGACGTGTTCTCGCCGAAGATGCGCCGGTAGCCGGCCTCATCGGAGATGCGCAGTGCGTCCAGGGTGGCCTGATCCAGCATCATCGCCCGGCAGGTGAGGCGATCGCGCAGATCCTTCGACACGGCGGTGTCAGTCACCTCACAGCTCTTGGAGGAGCCCTCGACGCAGGCCTTGCTGCAGTAGCCCCCGGCCAGGGATTCCGGGTTGCCCGAGCCCGCCATGGAGGCGTCGCGCACGCAGACCAGATCCTCGCACTCCACTGCGCCAAAGGAGATGAAGTCCTGGTTGGGCTGCAGCTCCTTCTCCTTCATCAGCACGAACTTGGCCGTGGGGTCAGGGTCGCTCGCGTTCGGCTTGCGGACCAGGTTGCACGGCAGGCCCAGCTGGGTGGTCACATTACAGCCGCCCAGCAGGACGACAGCGCAAAGCAGGAGGGCGGATCTCGCGGACATCGTCAGGAACCTCGGACGAAAGGGGGAGTGAGCGGCGGGGGCCGCTTGCAAACGAAGGGAGCCGCTTCGTGGGTCGAGGCTACCACACCGATTCGGCCTGCCAACGCAAGCGCCCAGAGCAGGTGTTGTCCTGACGAGACTGGAATTGTGCAGAGATACCGAAGGGATACATCGCTTCCACGCACTGCGTGGCGGTTGATGGTTCGAGACACGGCCGATAGGATGCACAAACCAGAGTCACGCTGAACCCCGGTGGCAGTACGCCCCCTCCCCCACGGAGCCCCCGGACTTGAACCGCCCGACGCTGCTGCTCGCGCTGAGCCTGATGTGGCCCACGCTGGCCCTTGCCCAGAAGCCTCAAGAGGGCATGGGTCTCGACCTCACCGAGGACACCCAGGCCAAGCCTCAGGAAGACACCCCCGCCCCGCCTCCAGCTGAGGAGGCCCGACCCGCGACGACGCTCGCCAGCAGTACGACGGATGCGCCCGTGCCGGATGCTCCGCCGCCGCTCATCGACATCACCCAGGAGGACCGGGTGAAGAGCGTGCAGCGCAAGGTCTATCTGAAGAAGAACCGCTTCGAGCTTTCGCCGCTCGTGAGCATCTCCGTGAACGATCCGTTCTACTCCAAGGTGGGACTGTCGGTTCGCGGCGCGTGGTACCTGGCGGACACGCTGGCCTTGTCGGCGCGCGTCTCGCTCCTCCAAGTCGTTCCTTCCGATGACGTGCGCACCGCCAAGCGCACCTTCAACAGCAAGATCTACAACTCGGTGCCGGAGTGGTCTGGCATGGGAGACGTGGAGTGGGCGCCGCTGTACGGCAAGGTCGCCTTCCTCAACTCCATCCTCCACTTCGACGGGTACCTCCTGGGCGGCCTGGGCGTGGTGAAGACGGAGACGTCGTCGCTGCCGGGCCGGGGCCTCAACCCCGCGGCGGACCTGGGCCTGGGCATGCGGTTCGTGACCAAGGACTTCCTGGCCGTGAACGTGGCCCTCATCAACACCGCCTACGTGGATCAGCCGCTGGGCAGCAGCAAGGGCGCCATCCAGAACGTCATGACCCTCAACGCCGGCATCTCGATCTTCCTGCCGCTGCACTCGACGGGGAGGGACTCGGAATGAAGTCCGCCCTCCGCCTGCTGTTGTCATTGTGTCTGGTGCTCCCAGCGCTCTCGCGCGCCGCCGAGCCCGCGCCCGCCGCCAAGTCCGAGGGCTCCGACGCCAAGCCGGTGCCGGCCGCCGCGCGGCCCCCGGCGCCCATCGCCAACTCCGAGGACGAGGCCGGAGACGTGTCCGAGGTGGACAAGGACGCGCTCGGCCCTCTGCGCGAGCGCATCCGCCCGGTGTCCGGCCACATGTTCCTGAAGAAGGGGCGCTTCGAGTTCAGCCCCTCGGCCACGGTCACCATCCGCGACGCGTTCTTCAAGAAGTACATCTTCGGCGCCACGCTGACCTACCACCCGTTGGAGACGCTCGGCGTGAGCCTGCGCGCTGGCTACGCGCTCAACTCCGTGGCGGGCTCGGCGCAGATCTGCTCCTTCACCGAGGGGGCGGATGGCTCGCAGCGCGGCTGCCGCGCCCCGAGCAAGAGCGAGCTGAACGGGACAGCCCCCGGACAGCTCACGCTGATGGGCGGCGCGGACCTCCAGTGGGCCCCCATCTACGGCAAGCTGTCGCTGTTGGCGGAGAAGTTCGTCCACTTCGACATGTACGGCATCGTCGGTGCCTCCGTGGTGCAGTACCAGGGGCCCTACTTCCGCACGGAGAACGACTCCACGCCCGTCGACGTCGTGAGCAAGTCGTACCTCACGGGCGGCGGCAACGTGGGCGTCGGCCTGCGCTTCTTCTTCAATCGCTGGATGACGCTGCGCACCGAGGTGCGTGACCTCATCTACGTGGAGAAGGGCCGCGAGCCCACGCCCCACTACCTGCGCAACCAGCTGATGTTCGAGCTGGGTGTGTCCTTCTTCTTCCCCACTGCCCATCCCGAGTCATGATGAGCATCCACCGGCTCCTCCGCATCGCCGTCCTCGGGCTCGCGCTCGTGTGGGCGGCCCCCAGCCACGCGCAGAGCTTCGAGGGTCTGGACCTCGCCGGTCAGACCAAGAAGAAGAAGAAGCGCGGCGGCTCCTCCACCACCACCAGCGCGTCCGCGAAGAAGAAGGCCCCGCGCAAGACGCGCACGGCCAAGGGCAAGGGCAAGGTCGCTCCTCCTGAGCCGGACACCGCCACCGCCGAGAGCGCCGCGCCCGCAGCGGCGACGCCCTCCATCGCGACGCCCTCCGCCACGCCGTCGCCGGTAGCCCCGGCCGCGCCCGTGGTGGCCAAGCCCGCGCCCGTGACGCCTCCGCCCGCCACCGCGTCCTCCGGCAGCGGGGGACTCGGCCTGGACTTGACGAACGACACGCCCAAGCCCGCCGCGCCCACCATGACGTTCGATGCGGTGGACGTGTCCGGCAAGACGGCGGACCGCCAGCGCCTGGACGTGGCGGTGTCGCTCTTCAAGAACGACGAGTACGAGAAGTCCGCCATGGCGGCGCACGAGCTCTTGAAGGACCCCAAGCTCGCGGGCCTGCACACCGAGGCGCGCTACGTGCTCGCCAAGTCGCTCTACCGCATGGGGCTGTACCACTCGTCGCTCGGCGAGTTCTCGAAGATCCTCGCGGTGGGCCCGTCCACGCGGTTCTTCAAGTCGAGCCTGGAGTGGCTGTTCTTCATCAGCCGCAAGACGAAGAACGAGACGGTCATCCTGGATGAGATTGCCCGGTACGCGAACTACGAGTTCCCGGAGAAGTTCCGCAACGAGTTCCGCTACCTCTTGGCGCGCTACCACTTCGTGCGCGGACGCGCGCTGGACCAGGTGGGCCAGTACGCGGACGCGGACAAGAGCTTCGAGGAAGTGAAGCGGCTGGCCCTCACCATTCCGCGCACGGACACGTTCTTCGCGCGCGCCAAGTACCTGGAGGGCCTGGCGTACTTCCGCAACGGCGCGCGTTCCAAGGACGCCGCGGGCAAGCGCTCCAACAACGATGTGGTCGCGTCCGTGGAGGCGATGAAGGAGGTCGTTCGCCTCACCCGTCCGCAGGCGGGCCGCGTGGGCGAGCAGGCCAAGCTGGATCAGTCGCTGCGCGAGCTGGCCTTCATGCAGCTGGCGCGCACGCACTACGGCATGCAGCAGAACCGCTTCGCCATCTTCTATTTGAACAAGGTGGAGCGCGGGAACACGCAGTGGCTGGAGTCCCTCTTCGAGGCGAGCTGGGCCAACTACCGCATCGGCCAGTACGAGCAGGCGCTGGGCAACCTCATCACGCTCTCGTCGCCGTTCTTCCGCGAGGAGTACTTCCCGGAGGCGCTCATCCTCAAGGCGGTCATCTATTACGAGAACTGCCGCTACCGGGAGTCCAACCTCATCCTCCAGGACTTCGAGCGCACGTACCTGCCGGTGCATGACCAGCTGGACTCGCTCGTGAAGAAGAACATGGACGCCAGCGAGTACTACACGGTGCTCGCCGACGTGCAGAAGAAGAACAAGGACGGCCTGGAGAAGAACGGCACCGACGTCATCCTGGAGCGCATCCTCCGGCTGGCCCTCACGGACCAGGACCTGAAGAAGACGAACGACTCCATCCTCGAGCTGGAAGGTGAGATGGACCTGTTCTCCAACAAGGGCGACACCTTCAAGTACTCGGAGCTCACCAAGGAGCTGCTGGAGGGGCTGAAGGGGCAGCGCACGGGGCTCATCTCCAAGGCCGGCATCATGGCCAAGGGCAAGCTGGAGACGGAGCTGGGCTCGCTCAAGCAGTTGCTCGCCAACGGCCTGCGCATCAAGTTCGAGACGACGACGAAGGAGAAGGAGTTCCTGGAGGAGCAGCTCAAGGCCGGTGGCCGCACCGCCATCGTCAAGAAGTACAAGTTCTCGGTGGCCGTGGCGGACGATCAGCTCTACTGGCCGTACGAGGGTGAGTACTGGCGCGACGAGCTGGGCACGTACCAGTACACGCTCACCAAGGGCTGCATCGAGCGGGACACGGCCAACCGCAACATCCAGTCCGCCGAGGCGAACTAGCGCCTCGGGGCGAAGGGATGTCCTTCCCATCCGCCGGAGCGCCCGCGTGCGCTCCGGCGGTTTTCGCTTTCTGAAGGTCCGTGCGTGAAGGAGACGGTGGTGGCTCGGGTGGCGTCGTTGCGGGTGGTGTTCGGCATCGTGGCGCTGGACCTCATCGGGTTTGGCCTGCTGATTCCCCAGTTGGGGGTGTACGGGGTGAAGTACGGCGCCTCGCCCTTCACGGTGGGGTTGCTGGTCTCCGTCTACTCGCTGATGCAGCTGGTGGCGGCCCCGGTGCTGGGCCGGTGGTCGGACCGCTTCGGGCGGCGCCGCGTGCTGCTCTTGAGTCAGGTGGGCTCGCTCCTGGGCTACGTGCTGTTCGCCTTCGCGCACGCGCTTCCGCTCTTGTTCCTGTCGCGCGTCATCGACGGGTTGTCGGGCGGCAACATCTCCACGGCGCAGGCGGTGGTGGCGGACATCACGCCGCCGCACGAGCGGGCGCGGGGCATGGGGCTCATCGGCGCGGGCTTCGGGCTGGGCTTCGTGCTGGGGCCGGCGCTGGGCGGATTCCTGGGCGCGTGGGGCGGCAACCTCGCCATCGGCCTGTTCGCGGCGGCGCTCACCGCCATCAACCTGGCCTGCACGTGGCGCTTCCTGCCCGAGACGCGGGTGCCCGGGGCTCCGGGCGTGCCGGTGCGCTCGGCGAAGGGCGCGGCGTTGGCGTTGCGGCTGCCCGTGGTGGGGCGGTGCCTGCTCCTGGTGCTGCTGTTCAACACGGCCTTCGCGCAGATGGAGGGGACGTTCTCGGTCTACCTGCTGACGCGCTTCCTGTCGTCCGGGCCGGTCGCCTTGGCGGGTGGGTGGCTGCTCCATCCGGTGATGCCGGACGCCGCGGTGCTGCGCGAGGCGAGCCTGCGCGCCGGGTGGCTGTTCGCGCTCGTGGGCGTGCTGTCTGCCCTGGTGCAGGGCGGGCTGGTGCGGCGGCTGGTGGGTGGCAAGAAGGGACAGGGAGGGCGGGAGGCCCCGGTGGCCGTGGTGGGCTTCGGCCTGACGGCCGCGGGGCTCGGGCTGCTGCCGATGGCGACCTCCTACGTCGGGTTGTTCCCCATCATGGGACTGTTGGCGGTGGGCTCGGCGCTGGTGAATCCCTGCCTGTCCGCGCTCGTTTCGCTCTACGCGCCGGAGGACCGGCAGGGCGCCGCGCTGGGGGCGTATCAGGCCTTCGGCTCACTGGGCCGCATTCTGGGGCCCGCGCTGGGCGGCCTGCTGTTCACCCGGCTGGGGCCCGCGGCGCCCTACGGCACGGCGGCGGCGATGGTGGCGGTGGGCGGGGTGGTGGGGCTGACCCTGATGGCTCAGGTGCGAATGACGGGGGCGGGGCAGAGGCAAAGCTCGTAAGATGGGAGGCATGGTGGGCAAGCCGGAGCAGGTCACGATCGCATTCGACGTGATGGGGGGAGACTACGGGCCGACGGAGGTGGTGCGCGGTGCGGCCCAGCTCTCGCTGGAGTCGCCTCACATCCACACGCTGCTCGTGGGGGATCGCGCGCTCATCGATGAGGTGCTGGCGCAGACCAAGCACAACGGCGAGCGCCTCTCCATCCACCACGCCGCGGAGTACATCGGCATGGACGAAAAGCCGGGCGAGGCGCTGGCGCGCAAGCCCCAGGCCTCCGTGTCCGTGGCGGCGCGACTGGTGGCCGAGGGCGAGGCGCAGGCGCTGGTGTCCGCGGGCAACACGGGCGCGGGCGTGCTCGCGTGTGCCCGGCACTTCCAGCTCATCCCCGGCGTGCGGCGCGCGGCGCTGGCCACCGTGTACCCCACGCGGGGCGTGCGCGGTGAGAAGCAGGACCCGTTCAGCCTCATCCTCGACGTGGGCGCCACGGTGGAGGCCACCGCGGATGACCTGGTGGCGTTCGCGGTGATGGGCTCGGCCTACGCGCGCATCATCTCGCGCAACGAGCGGCCCAAGGTGGCGCTGCTCTCCAACGGCGTGGAGCCGCAGAAGGGCCCGCCCCGCGTGACGGAGGCGCATGCGAGGCTGCTCGCCATGCCCAACCTCAACTTCACGGGCAACGTGGAGGGCATCGACATTCCCAAGGGCACCGCGGACGTCATCGTCACCGACGGCTTCGTGGGCAACGTGTGCCTGAAGATGCTCGAGGGCGTGCACGACACGGTGATGGAGCTGGCCCAGTACGCCTACAAGGAGAGCCTGCGCTGGCGCGCGGGCCTGGCCATGCTGTCCAGCGGCATCCAGCGGCTCAAGGACATCACCGACTGGGAGCAGTACGGAGGCGCGCCCATCCTCGGGTTCGACCGCATCTTCATCAAGGCGCACGGCCGCTCGCGGGCGCGCGCCATCGCCAACGCGGGGAAGGTGGCGGCCAAGGCCGTGTCGCACGAACTGGGCACCGCCATCCGGGAGGGGCTCGAGCGGTGAGCCTGCCGGACCGCATCGATCCCCGGCCCCCTCGGCGCATCTACCGGTGGGACCTGGACAAGACGTACCTCCAGACGGAGTTCGAGTCGCTCCGGGACCTGGTGCGCACGGCGTTCCAGAAGGCCCACGAGAAGACGGCCGTCCCGGGCGCCAGCGCGCTCATCCGCGAGCTGGCGGCCAACGGGGACTCGCGGCTGTGCATCGTCTCGGGAAGTCCCAAGCAGATGCGCGCCGTGCTGGAGGAGAAGCTCAAGCTGGACGGCGTGCAGTGGGATGAGTTCGTCCTCAAGGACAACGTGGGTAACCTGCTGCGCGGGCGCTTCCGGGCGCTGCGGGGACAGGTGGGCTACAAGCTGCCCGCGATTCTCGAGAGCCGCGTCAACGCGCCCGTGGAGGCCGAGGAGGTGCTCTTCGGCGACGACGCGGAGGCGGACGCGTTCATCTACTCGCTCTACGCGGACCTCATCGCGGGCCGCGTGGATGAGCGCGTGCTGTCGCAGGTTCTGGAGGCGGGCGGGGTGTACCCGGACGACGTCACGCGGGTGCACGCGGCCTGGAAGAAGATTCCCGTCGCGGATCCGGTGCGCCGCATCTTCATCCACCTGGACCGGCTGACGCCGCCCGCGCACTTCACGCCGTACGGGCCTCGCGTAGTGCCCGTGTTCAACTACTTCCAGGCCGCGCTGGTGCTCCTGGCGGACGGACACCTCACGGCGCCCCAGGTGCTGAAGATCGCCGTGGAGATGGTGCAGACGGCGGGTCACAACATCATCACCCTGTCCAACTCGTTCCAGGACCTCCTACGCCGGGGCCTGCCCTTGCAGCAGGCGGCCATCGCGCTGTCGCAGGCGCTGGAGGGCCCCAACGCGCTGTTCAAGGCGATGCGGCCGGTGCCGGACATCCTCGCGGCCTTCAGCAAGCGGCTGGCCGCGCTGGGGACCCCTCCGCCGCCGCCGCCGGTCCAGGCCGTGGACTACGTGTCACTCATCTCCCACGCGCTGCCTCGCAACCACAAGGCGCGCACCAAGCCGGCGACGTGACCTGACGGGGCGGATGGCCCGCTGGCTGCCCGCTCCCCGAACAGGCGGGCCTCGGGGCGCGGGGCCGGCTGCAGAACGTTTCGCGTCTGGGAGGCGTTCACCCTGGGATGACCCGGGTCCTTTCCGCAGCCCTGTCCCCGACGTCCGCTCCGCTCGGAGCGGACGGGAGGGGCCCGTCTTCCCGGTTACCTGGCAGGTGGGCGGAGGCGGCCGCGCGCCGGATGGCGGGCCCCGGTCAACAATGTCTTCCTGCGCTACTCCCTTCCCGGGAGGATGCGGTATAGACGGCTGCCCTTGTAGCGCCCCGTTCGGGGCGTCCATGGCAATGACGCGAGACCCGACCGACACGCCGACAGACGGCGAACTGCCGCCAACCGCGCCCGAGAACGCTGCGCGCGGGGATGCCTCCTCCGAGGCGGCGGCGCTCGGCTCAGCGCGCGAGGTTCTTTCTATGTCTTCCCCCCTAGAACTCACGGGACACACGGAGTCGACCGAGGCGAGCGCGCCGACGGTCCCCGCGTCGCTCCCGGTCGAGAGTGAAACCCTGTCCTCCCATCCCCGAGACCCGGAAACCTCTGAACCCTCCCTCGCCGCCGACGCGGCGGATTCTGGTGAGGCGTTCGATGACGACGACACCGATGACGGCGACGACTCGGACCTGTCCGAGGATGGCGACGACGTCCTGCTCGCCCTGGGCGCCGAAGAAGAAGTCGCCGAGGTGGAGGCCGAGCCGGTCCCCGAGCCCGAGCCGGAGCCCGTCTCCTTCGAGCCCGAGTTGCAGGCCCCCACCACGACGCGCACCGGAGAGCCCGCGGAGATCGACCCGGACTCGCTGGACCCCGACGCGCTGAAGGTGGTGCTGCGGCTGCACCAGCACGGCCATCAGGCCTATCTGGTCGGCGGGTGCGTGCGCGACCTCCTGCTGGGTCGCAAGCCCAAGGACTTCGACGTGGCCACCAGCGCTCATCCGGGCGAGGTGCGCGCCATCTTCCGCAACTGCCGGCTGATTGGTCGTCGCTTCCGGCTGGCGCACGTCTACTTCAAGGGCGGGAAGATCATCGAGGTCTCCACCTTCCGCGCCAACCCGCTGGAGATGGAGGCGCCCGCCGTCGAGGAGGACAGCGAGGCCTCGCCGTCGGAAGACGACCTGCTGATTACGCACGACAACGTCTTCGGCACGGCGCAGCAGGACGCGCGCCGCCGCGACTTCACCATCAACGGCCTGTTCTACGACGTCAGCGAGGGACGGGTCATCGACTACGTCCGCGGCCGGCGCGACCTGGACGAGCGCTTCATCCGCACCATCGGCGACCCGGAGATTCGCATGCGCGAGGATCCGGTGCGCATCCTCCGCGCGGTGCGGTTCGCGGCCAAGCTGGACCTGGACATCGAGTCGCGCACCTACGCGGCGATGGAGGGCGCGGTGGAGGACCTGCCGCGCTGCGCTCCCGCGCGGCTGCTCGAGGAGACCTTCCGCCTCATCCGTGGCGGCGTCGCGGCCCCGGCGCTCAAGCTGCTCTCCGCGCTGGATGCGCTGAAGCTGCTGCTGCCCCCGCTGGACGCGTACCTCAAGCAGTACGGCAAGGAGGGGGAGACGACCTTCTACGCCTTCGCGGGGGCGTTGGATCGCCGACTGGCGGCGGGTGAGCCGCTGGATGACGCCATCCTCCTGGCCACGCTCCTGGTACCCATCAGCCGCGCGCAGCCGCCGGAGGAGTCGCAGGACGCGGGCCGTCCCTCCGTGGCGCACGTCATCGAGGAGCTGCTCGCGGGCTTCGTGCAGTCCGCGCGCCTTCCGCGCCGCATCGCGGAGCGGTGCCGCATGCTGCTCCTGGTGCAGCGCACGCTCTCCGGCGAGCGCCGCAAGAAGCCGGCTGCCTTCCGTCGCCACCCGCTCTTCAACGAGGCACTCGCCGTCTTCGAGATGACGGTGGAGGCCACGGGAGAGGGACGGGCGCAACTGGACGCGTGGAAGGCCGGCGAGGTTCCGCCGCCTCGCGCCGATGCCTCCGCCGCGTCCGCGGAAGGCGATGGCGCGGGCCGCAAGCGTCGCCGCCGTCGTCGCCGTCGCTCGGGGAGTGGTTCGGGCAAGGGCTCGGGCCCCGTGTCCGGTTCCGACGCCGGCGAAGCCTGAGCTTCACCGCCGAGGCTCCCTTCCGCTCGGGGAGGGGCCTCGGTGCTCGTGCTCAGCGACGAGGCTTGTCCACCGGTCGCTCGGAGCGGTGGGCCCCGTCGTCCGAGGCATCCGCTCCAGCGATGTCCGCCGTGGTGATGGCCTTGGTCCCGAAGCGGTCCGCGATGCGATCCAACACCGCGTTCAGCTTCGCGCTGCGCGGAGGCGCGGCGGGGAAGAGACCCAGCTGGGGCGGCTCCTCATCCAGCAGGACGCTCACGCCCGTGAGTCGCAGCGCGCGTCCTTCGTGCGAGCGCTCCAGGAGTTCCATCGCCGCGCGATAGAGGGCCTGACCGTCGTCGGTGGCCTCGCGCAGCGTGGTGCGCCGCGTGACGACCGTGAAGTCGCTGAACTTCAGCTTGAGCTGGATGACGCGCCCCTTCAGTCCCGCGCGACGCAACCGCCGCCCCACGCGCAACGCTTGCGCATGCACGTGCGGACGGAGCGCCTCCTGGCCCGTGAGGTCTTCGTCGAAGGTGTCCTCGGCGCCCACGCTGCGCGCCGCGCGGTCCGGCACCACGTCGCGCGCGTCGATGCCGTGGGACAGCTCCCACAGGTGTCGCCCGCTGCTGCCGAACCGACTGTCCAACCAGGCCGAGTCCTTGAGGGCCACGTCCCCAATGGTCTCCAGGCCCTCCTTCTTCAGCGCCTCTTCTGTCTTCGGCCCCACGCCCCACAGGCGTGACACGGGCAGGCCCGCGAGGAAGGCCACGGTCTCCTCGGAGCGCACCTCGCGCTGCCCGTTGGGCTTGGCGAGATCCGAGGCAATCTTCGCCACGAACTTCGCGTTCGCGATGCCCGCCGACGCTGGCAACCCCAGCTCCGTGGCGATCTCCTTGCGGATCCGCCGCGCAATCTCCGCGGGCGAGCCGAACAGCCCCACCGAGGCCGTCACGTCCAGGAACGCCTCGTCCAGGGACAGGGGCTCGATGAGCGGCGTGTAGCGCTCGAAGATGTTGAAGACGGCCTCGCTGGCCTCCGCGTAGGCGGGGAAGCGCGGCTTGACGACGATGGCGTGGGGCGCCTGCTTCATGGCTCGGGCCATGGGCATGGCGCTGCGCACGCCGAAGGGCCTGACTTCGTAGGACGCGGCGACCACCACCCCGCGCTGGGCATGTCCGCCGACGATGACGGGCTTGCCCCTCAGGGACGGGTTGTCCCGCTGCTCCACCGACGCATAGAACGCATCCATGTCCACGTGGATGATGGCTCGCATGACGTGGGTCACTGTAGCGGTCCCCTCTGACAGAGCGTCCTCATGAAGACCCTCACCGAGTATCTCTGGTTCGAGACGAAAGCGAGGCGCGAGCTGGTGCGCCTGACGGACACGGTGACGTCGCTGGTGCGCAAGAGCGGCATCCAGGAGGGCATGGTGCTCGTGTCCGCCATGCACATCACCGCGGGCATCTTCGTCAACGACGACGAGTCCGGTCTCCACGAGGACATCTGGGAGTGGCTCCAACACCTCGCCCCCGCGGGTCCTGACTATCGCCACCACCGCACCGGGGAGGACAACGGCGACGCGCATCTCAAGTCGCTGCTCGTCCACCACCAGGTCATCCTGCCCGTCACCGCGGGGAAGCTCGACCTGGGGCCCTGGCAGCAGGTGTTCTACGCCGAGTTCGACGGACAGCGCCGCAAGCGCGTCGTCGTCAAGGTGATGGGCGAGTAGCCCTTCAGGGGCGCGGCGTGGACTCGGGGAGCGTGAGGCCGTGGCGCTCCAGCTCCGCGCGCAGCTCGGCCGGCAGCGGGCTCTCCACGTTCAGCCGCTGCTGCGTCACCGGATGCGTCAGCTCGAGCGCGCGCGCGTGGAGGAAGAAGCGCGAGAGGCCCGGAGACTCACGACCGCCGTAGAGCGCGTCGCCGACGATGGGCGCGCCCACGCCCGCGAGGTGCGCGCGCACCTGGTGCAGCACGCCCGTGAGGATGCGCACCTCGACGAGGCTGTAGTCCCCCGAGCGCGCCAGCACGCGGAAGCGAGACAGGGCCTCGCGCGCGTCCTCGGCGCCGTGGGGCGCGGGCTCCACGCGGTCCGGATGGCGCGGGTGGTGGCGCAGCGGGACTTCAATCTCGCCCTCGTCCACCAGCGGGCCCGTCACCAGCGCCAGGTAGCGCTTGTCCACGGCGCGCTCGCTGAAGGCCTCGCGCACCGTGGTCCAGGCCTCGCGCGTGCGCGCGGCCACCTGCACCCCGGAGGTCTCCACGTCCAGGCGGTGACAGAGGCCGCCCTCGCGCGGAGACAGCGACGCCTGGGCGCACTCGGGATAGCGCGCGATGAGCGCGTTGGCCACGGTGCCCGTCTCGCCGGGCTGGAGCGGATGCGAGGGCCGACCCGCGGGCTTGTCCACGAACACGAGCGTGGCGTCCTCGTGCAGGACGACCAGGGGGAAGCCCTCGTCGGGCACGGCCTCGGGGGCGTCGGGCTCCACCACGACGGACACCTGCTGGCCGGCCGTGATGGTGAGGCCCTTCTTCGCGGGGCGCCCGTTGACGCGCACCGCGCCTGAATCGAACAGGCGCTTGAGGCGCGCACGGGACAGCCCGAGCGCCTCACCGACAAAGAGGTCGACCCGCTGGCCCGCCTTCTCGGCGTCCACGGTGAGGGTGTGCGTGGTGGGGGTGCTCACTCGGAGAGGGCCTCGTAGACTTCCTCGGCCGTCTGGAACCGATCGTCCGGCTCCTTGCGGATGAGGCGGTGGGCGACCCGCGCGAACTGAGGGTCCCCATGCAGGTTGAGCGCGAGCAGGGGTGGCGGCTCGGTCTCCAGGACCTGTCGCCACAGCTCGTGCGGTGTCTTGGCGTCGAACGGCGGACGCCCACCGAGCAGCTCGTACAGGATGACGCCCAGGCTGTACAGGTCCGCGCGACCATCCAGCGGCTCGCCGAGGATCTGCTCCGGCGCCATGTACCGGTAGGTGCCCACCAGCTTGCCGTCCGCGGTGATCTGCGCGTCGTCCGCGAGGAACTTCGCCAGGCCGAAGTCCATCAGTCGCACCTGGCGATCCTCATCCACCATGATGTTGGAGGGCTTGAGGTCGCGGTGCACCAGCCCGTGCCCGTGGATGTACGCGAGCGCCTCGCAGACCTGGAGCATGGCGTCCTTGAGGCGACCCAAGCGCTCGGGCCGGTTGAGGTCCTCCATGCGCGGCGCGGTGGGGACGGGGGCCTTCTTGGGCGCGGGCGCGGGACGCGGCGGATCCATCGAGTCATCGGAGTCCGACTCGGGGTGCGCGGCGTCGCCCTGGAAGCTGGCGAGGTCCTCGCTGGGAGACTCCTCCGCGAAGGCATCCAGGTTGAAGGTGCCCGGGAGGACGTCGTCGTCGGAGTCGTCGAAGGGCTCGCGATCGCTGTCGCTGCCGAAGTCGTCGTCGGCCGTGCGACGCACGGAGAGGGAGCGGCGGGGCGTGTGGCCGCTCGGTGGTGAGAGCAGCTCCGTGCCGCGCATCTCCAGGTAGGGCCGCAGCGTGAGGCCCTCGATGAGCTCCATGGCCAGGTACGGCCAGCCCTGATGGACGCCAGCGTCGAAGACCTTCACCACGTTGGGGTGGGAGAGGTCCGCGAGCGTCTCGAACTCGCGCGCCAGCCGTTGTGACGCGCGCGCGTCCAGCGCCGGGCCCGCTGACAACAGCTTCAGCGCGACCTCGTCGTTCGTGCGGCGGTCCAGGGCGCGATAGACGGTCCCGGCCCCGCCGCTGCCGAGCGTCTCCAGGACGTGGTAGGGGCCAATGGCCTTCGGGGGCATGGGGGGCAGGATCCTACGAACCCGGTCACGCCAGGGTCAAACACCCAGTGCGCCTGCGCCGGGGTGTGCTGGGTGGGACGCCCGGCAACCAAGAGGGTTTCCCTTTTCCGACAAACCGGAGAATCCTCCCGTCAATGCAACTGGGGAAGTATCAGCTCATCCGCAAACTCGCCTCCGGAGGGATGGCGGAGGTGTTCCTCGCGAAGGCCGCGGGGCCCATGGGCTTCGAGAAGACGCTCGTGCTCAAGCGCATCCTCCCGCACCTGGCGGAGGACGAGGCGTTCGTCGAGATGTTCTTGGGGGAGGCGAAGCTGGCGGCGCAGCTCAACCACCCGAACATCGTGCAGATCTTCGACTTCGGTGAGGCGGAGGGCAGCTACTTCCTGGCCATGGAGTTCATCGATGGGCCGCACCTGCGGCGGCTCATCAAGCGCTCGGGGGAGCAGGGGCGCGAGCTGCCCGTGGGCATCTGCGCCAAGCTGGTGGCGTCGGCGGCGGAGGGGCTCGCGTTCGCGCACGAGCTGGTGGACCCGGAGACGGGCTCGGCGCTGGGTCTCATCCACCGGGATGTGAGCCCGGAGAACGTGCTCGTCTCGCGGCAAGGCTCGGTGAAGGTGGTGGACTTCGGCATCGCGAAGGTAGCGGGGCAGGGGCACCGCACGCAGACGGGCGTGGTGAAGGGGAAGGTGGCGTACATGCCGCCCGAGCAGCTCCAGGGGCGGAACATGGACCGGCGCGTGGATGTGTATGCGCTGGGGGTCGTGCTCTACGAACTGCTGACCGGGCGGCGTCCCTTCGACGCGACGACCGAGGTCAGCATGATGCAGGCCATCCTGTTCGAGCCCTTCGTGCCCGCGGTCCAGCGGCGGCCGGGCTTGCCGGTCGCGATGCAGCGCATCCTGGATCGCGTGCTGGAGAAGGACCGGGAGGCGCGCTATCCGGACTGCCGCGCGCTGCAGTCGGATCTGGAGCGCTTCCTCCTGTCCGAGGGCGAGCCGGTGGGCGCGTATCAGATCGCCCAGTTCGTGGCACAGGTGACGGACTCGGAAGGGGGAGGTGGGGCGCTGCCTTCGCCCGTGACGCCTTCGCGTGAGGCCGCGGAGAAGGCCGCGCGAGCGGAGCCCAAGCCGAGTCCCGCCAAGCTGGGAGCGCCTGCCGAGAAGCGCGACCCCGATGATCGGACCGACCCCGCGACGCCCGCGGCGGGAGTGAAGGCCACTCCGCCGGGCGGGAAAGAGCGCGGCGGAGCGCCGACCGTGGATGCATCGCCTGGGGCGGGGGTTCGCGGGCGCGCTGCTTCGCCTTCGTCGGACGCGGTGCCCGCTTCTCCTGGAGCGGGGGCCGTCGTGGCTCCGGCGGGTGGACGCGGGCGCGCTGCTTCGCTGTCTTCAGATGCTGTGCCCGCGTCGCCTGCGGTGGGTGGTGCGGCGGTCCCCAACGGTGGGCGTGATCGCCTGGCCAAGCCATCCTCGCAGACGGTGCCCGTGTCCCGCGCCGGGGATGCGGAGGCGGGGGCCTTGGCGAAGGGGCGTTCGACCACGCCGCCCACGGACTCCGAGGGACCTCGACCGCCCAAGGCCATCGCGGGGCCGCGTAGGACTCCAGAGCGGCCCACTGTTCGCGTGGCGACTCCAGTCGATGCCGCCACCCTGGCCCCTCCCGAACAGTCCGTGCCTTCGTCCGGCGGCCGACGCGGAGTCCTCGTCGCGGCGGTGGTGGGCCTGCTCCTGATTGTCGGTGGGGTCGCCCTGACGCGCGGCTCAGGGCCGACGGAGGGCGACGCTGCGTTGCCGGGCTCCACCGCTGAGCCCCCATCACGTGAACCCGGAGTCGCGGGGAGTGGTGAGCCGTCTCTCGATGCCAAGCCCGTGGCGCGCAACACGGCTCCAGAGGGCGCACCTTTGGCGGCTGCCGAAGAACGTGAGGGCGCATCGCCGCCCATCGCCGAGAAGGCCGCTCCATCAGGTGACGGCGCTCACCCTGCGGGCGGCGCCACGGCTCCAGACTCCCTCGGTACTGCTCCCGGGGAAGCGGGGCAGGGGAGCACGCTTCCCTCGGAGCCGATGGCCGCGGCGCAGTCTGTCGGCGCCTCGACGCCCACCGTGGCAGATGCAGGCAGCCGCGCGCAGGCACATCCCACTTCGCCGACCCCGGAGATGCCCACGCCTCCACCCGCGCCCAAGGTCGCTCAGCGCGACGTGCGTCCATCCTCCCCGCCGTCCGTGCGTCGCGCGCCGCCTCCGCCGGCGCCCGTCCGCCGCGCCATGCTCGAGTTCCGGATCCGCCCGTACGCGACCGTGTTCCTCGATGGAAAGAACCTGGGGCAGACGCCCTTGGACCCCGTCGAGGTCACCGTGGGGATGCATGTCGTGCGGTTGGTCAACCGTGACCTCCAGAAAGAAGTCACCCGCCAGGTCGAGGTCAAACCCGGGGACCCCACGCTCTTCAAGCTCAACCTCCAGGCGGAGTGAGCCTACATTGGCGCACCTCCTCCAGGCCCAGGCGCCGCTCGCGCGGCGGTCGCGACCGTCCAGCGCTGCGGGGGGACGGCTGGGTCACGCGCCCGTGGACGCGACGCGGCGCCACCGCTAGGGTGCGCGGCTTCATGGAACGCCCCCCCGTACCCAGCGCCCTCGAACTGCAGGTCAAGGCCCGGCCCCTGCCGCGCCACGTGGGCATCATCATGGACGGCAATGGGCGCTGGGCTGAGTCCCGAGGTCTGCCTCGGCTGGAAGGCCACCGCGAGGGCAGCGTGAGTGTGCGCGAGGTCACCCGCGCCGCGCGCCGGCTCGGCATCCCGGCGATTACCCTGTACGCCTTCTCGTCGCAGAACTGGGCCCGCCCCGCTGAGGAGGTCGCGGGGCTGATGGAGCTGCTGCGCGAGTACCTGGAGTCGGAGCGGTCGGAGATCCTCGACAACAGCATCCGCCTCAACGCCATTGGCGAGGTGGACAAGCTTCCCCGGTACGTGCGCGAGCCGCTGGAGCGGCTCATCGCCGACTCGGCGCACAACACGGGCATGGTCCTGTCCCTGGCGCTGTCCTACGGCGGCCGCGAGGAGATCCTCCGGGCCGCGCGCGGGCTGGCAGAGGCGGCGGCGCGGGGTGAGTTGGACCCGGCTCGGCTGGAGGAGACAGACCTGGAGTCGCGTCTGTGGACGCAGGGCCTGCCTCCGGTGGACCTGGTGGTGCGAACCAGTGGCGAGCAGCGCGTCTCCAACTTCCTGCTCTGGCAGCTCGCGTACGCGGAGCTGTGCTTCACGGACGCGCTCTGGCCGGACTTCAGGACCGATGAGTTCCTGCGCTGCCTGTCCCAGTATCAGGGCCGGGAGCGGCGCTTCGGTCTGACTTCCGCGCAGGTGCAGCGGGAGGACACTCCCCAGCGGGCCAAGGCGTGAACGAGAAGAATAAAAACCTCATCATCCGCGCCGTCACGGCGGTGACCCTCCTGCCGCTCGTGCTGTTCCTGCTCTTCAAGGGCGGGGTGCTCAGCGCGGGCCTCCTCGGCGCCGCCGCGGCGGCATGTGCCGGCGAGTACTACTTCATCACCCAGAAGCGCCTGGGCGTGGCCGCCTGGGTCGGAATGGCCGCCGCCGCCCTGCTGCCCTTCCTGCCGCTGCGAGACGCCGCGCGCACGGGCGAGACGGCCTTCTGGGTCACGGCCGTCTTCTTCTTCTTCGCGTGGATCTACCACCTGTTCCACGGCCCCCTGGCCGAGGCGCCCTCGCGCGCGGCGCACCTCGTCACGGGCTTCCTCTACAGCGGCATTGGGCTCACGGCGCTGTCCGCCCTGCGCCTGCTGCCCCAGGACGGGCTGGCGTGGGTCATCTGCGCGCTGACCATCACCTGGGCCAATGACACGCTGGCCTACTTCGCGGGTCGCTTCCTCGGAAAGCACAAGCTCTACCCGGCGGTGAGCCCCAACAAGACGTGGGAGGGCTTCTTCGGCGGCATGGTGGGCTCGGTGCTGGGAATGTTCATCGCCCGGGGATTCTTCTTCCCTGTCTTCACCGCGTGGGACTGCGTGCTGCTCGGCATCGCCGGCGGAGTGCTCGGGCCCATTGGCGACCTGTGCGAGTCCATGCTCAAGCGGGCCTATTCGGTGAAGGACTCGGGGTCGCTCATCCCGGGACATGGCGGCGTGCTGGACCGCATCGACGCGCTGCTCTTCAACGCGCCGCTGGTGTTCGTCTACGTGCAGTTCGTGCGGGGCCTGTTGCCGTAAGTGGCTGTTTTCGCGCCTGCCCGTCTGGTGCCCGGGGTCGGATGCGCGTTGTCCGTCCTGGCACCCGCGATTACTCTTGCGCCCATGCTCCACAACTCCGGGTACTTCGTCCTGCTGCTGGGCGTGCTCGTCACGGTGCACGAGTTTGGTCACTTCATCGTGGCCAAAGCCTGTGGGGTGAAGGTCCTCAAGTTCTCCATCGGCTTCGGGCCGAAGCTCATCGGCTTCACCAAGGGTGAGACGGAGTACCAGATCGCCCTGCTCCCCTTGGGGGGCTACGTGAAGATGGCGGGCGACCTTCCCCACGAGGAACTCAGCCCGGAAGAAGCCAGCCGAGGCTTCCTGGCCCAGCCGCCGTGGAAGCGCGCGCTCATCGTGATCGCCGGGCCAGCGTTCAACCTGCTGTTCCCCATCCTGGTCTACTTCTTCGTCTTCGTCGGGCCGCACCAGGCCACGTCCACGCTGGTGGGCGGCGTGGAGCCCGGGATGCCCGCGGCCGTCGCCGGCATCCGTCCCGGCGACCGCGTGACGGCGGTGGATGGCGAGCAGGTCCGCACGTTCGACGACATGCGCGACGCCTTCATCGGGCGTTTCGAGCGGCCCATCCCCATCACGCTGGTGCGCGATGGCCAGTCGCGCGTGGTGCAGGTGACGCCGCAGAAGAACTCCGAGTCGACGGCCCTCGAGTCCGTGGATCGCGGCATCATCGGCGTGGCCCCGGCGAAGACGCCCTTGCTGGGCGTGCCGGTCGGATCCGCCGCGGCGCAGGCGGGCCTGCGCACGTTCGATCGCATCATCGCCATCAACGGCGAGGGCGTGCAGGACGAGGCGGCCCTCTACCGCGTGCTGGACAAGCACCCGGTGGGCGACACGCTGAAGGTGGTCGTGCGCCGCCTGTCCCCCGTGATGGCGGGCGCGGTGATGGGGCGGGTGACCCAGGTGGTGGAGGTCTCCGTGCCGCGCCAGACGGGCGATGGGCCCGCGGCCCTGGGCGCCGAGGCGGCGGACCTCTACGTGGCCTCGGTGGCGCCCGGCAGCGTGGCGGCCAAGGCGGGCCTCGCGACGGGGGACCGGCTGGTGTCAATGGATGGCCAGCCGCTCAACTCGTTCATGGCCCTGGCGGTGCGGCTCAACGCGCTGAAGGAGACGCCCTTCACCCTGACGTGGCGTGGCGCTGACGGCGAGAAGACGCAGACGCTCGCGCAGGCGCCGCTGGCGGTGGAGGACGAGCTGGGCCGGCCCAGCAAGGTTCCGGTGCTGGGCGTGCGCAACTGGGCGCTCTCCGCCGCTGACGCGACCCCGGTGGACGAAGTCACCGTGCACATGGGAGCGGGCGCCGCGCTGAAGGAGGCGGTGCTCATCGTCCCGCGCATCGTCGTGCAGATGGTGAAGGTGCTCTACGGCCTGGCGACGTTCCAGGTGTCGAGCCGCACCATCGGCGGGCCCATCATGATGTACCAGCTGGCCGCGAAGAGCGCCGAGCAGGGCCTGGACAGCTTCCTGAACTTGATGGCGATCATCTCCATCAACCTGGGCGTGATGAACCTGCTGCCCATCCCCGTGCTGGATGGCTTCCACCTGCTGTCCGCGGTGTGGGAGGGCATTCGCCGCCGCCCCATTCCCATCCGCGTCCGCGAGGTGGCCAACGTCGTGGGACTGGCGCTGCTCATCCTGCTGATGCTGCTGGCCGTCACCAACGACGTGACGCGCCACTAGCGCCATGCGAGGCGCGGTGGTGTTGGCGGTGGTGTGCGGGCTGCTCGCGGGCTGTGCCTCGCGGGTGGCTCGGCCCACGCCGTCCGAAGACGCGTCCGAGGGGCGCGTGACGACGCGGGAGAAGATGCCGCGCACGTACCTGGGCGAGGGACTGGCCTCGTTCTACGGCCCGGGACTCCACGGGCAGCGCACCGCGAGCGGCGAGCGGTTCGACCAGCAAGCCCTGTCCGCGGCCCACCGCACCGAGCGCTTCGGCGCCTGCGTGAAGGTGGTGAACATGGAGAACGGGCGCTCGGTCGAGGTGCGGATCAACGACCGGGGTCCGTTCGTGGAGGGGCGCATCATCGACGTGTCGCGCGCGGCGGCGAAGGCGCTGGGCATGCTCGACAAAGGACTGGCGCGCGTGCGGCTGTACCGATGTGGTACTCGCGTGTCCGAGTTGTTGGCGCCCCCTGGGGCGTCTCCTTCCTGACGATAGGGATTGCCGTGCTGCTCGCGCTGGATACCTCCACGCTGACGTTGTCGCTGGCCCTGGTGGAGCGCGAGGGCGAGGCCCTGCGCGTCGTG
This sequence comes from Myxococcaceae bacterium JPH2, assembly GCA_016458225.1. Lineage (NCBI taxonomy): Bacteria > Pseudomonadati > Myxococcota > Myxococcia > Myxococcales > Myxococcaceae > Myxococcaceae bacterium JPH2. The sequence goes on from JAEMGR010000013.1 coordinate 89,451, forward strand.
GAGCACGCGGTGGTGGGCCCGCCCCAGAAGCAGAGCGAGGTCCTTCCCGGCATCATCGGGGAGCTGCTCGCGCGTCATGGCGTGGCGCTCGCGAGCCTGGAGGGACTGGTGGTGGGCCTGGGGCCGGGCTCCTTCACGGGGTTGAGAATCGGGCTGGCCACCTTCAAGGCGCTGGCGTACGCGACGGGGCTGAAGGTCGCTGGCGCGTCGTCGCTGGCGGCGGTGGCGCTGGAGGGCCCGGAGGGCGTGCCGTTGTATTGCCTGGCCGTGGCGCGCAAGGACGACCTGTACCTGGGCGCGTACGTGCGGCGCGGCCAGTCCGTGGAGGCGCTCGCCCCGGAGACGGCCATGTCTCCCGAGGAGGTGGCCGCGAAGCTCGCCGCCGAGCCTGGGGCGGTGGCGCTGGGGCCGGCGCTCGTCGACTACCGAGCGGCGCTGGTGTCGCATGGCGTGGCGCCGGAGCGCTTGTTGGAGGGCCCCACGTTCCCGTCGGCGGTGTCGCTGGCGCGGCTGGCGCGCATCCCCGCGTCCCAGACGCTGGATGCGCTCTTCGCGCTGGAGCCCCACTACGTGCGGGCCTCCGAGCCGGAGCGCAACCCGAAGTTCCCTCCGCTGCCCGGGCCCGCGCCCACGGCGCGGTTGAAGGAAGACTGAAGCGCCGCGAGGTGCTCGCGCCGTGGCGGCCGGTGGCGTAAAGGGACCCGCCATGAGAGACGACCTGAAGATCGCCGTGGTGGGCGCCACCGGAGTGGTGGGCCGCGAGGTGCTGGCCGCGCTGTACGCGCGCGACATCCCGGCCGAGCGGGTGCGGGCGTTCGGCTCCGAGCGCTCCCAGGGCCTCGAGGTGGAGTACGGCGAGGACACCCTGGAGGTGGAGCGGGCGACGCCGGAGGCGTTCCGAGGCGTGGGGCTCGCGCTCCTGGCCACTCCGGCCGAGGCCTCCCGTGTTCTCGCCCCGGCCGCGCAGGCCGCGGGCGCCTGGGTGGTGGACGCCAGCTCCGCCTTTCGGAGCGACGGCAACGTCCCCCTGGTGCTGCCGGGCTTCAACCTGGAGGCGCTGGGGCCGCAGTTCACCTTCAAGGGCCGCGTGGTGGCGCTGCCCGGCGTGGTGTCCGCCTCGGTGATTCACATCCTGGAGCCGCTGCGCCGAGCCTTCGGCGTGGTGCGCGCGCAGGTGACGGCGCTCATGTCCGTGTCCGGCGCGGGCGTGCGCGGCGTGGCCGAGCTGGAGAAGCAGACGGCGGATCTGCTCTCGGGGCGTGAGCCGGAGCCCCAGGCCTTTCCGCACCGCGTGGGCTTCAACCTCGTGCCCCAGGTGGGCGGCTTCATGGTGAACTCGCCCTGGACCGAGGAGGAGGGTTCCTGGACGCTGGAGGCCGCGCGCCTCTTCGCGGCCCGGGGCGAGGTGCCCGTCATCGCCGGCACCGCCGTTCAGGTCCCCACGTTCCATGGCCACGGGCTGACGGTGAACGTTCAGCTCAAGACGCCGGGGCCGGTGGACCAGGTGCGGGCCGCGCTCAAGACGTCGCCCTCGCTCAAGGTGCTCGATGCGCCCGGCGAGCGCATCTACCCCATGCCCATGCTCATCGTCTCGGACCCCGCCATCCAGGTGGGGCGCGTGCGCGCCTTTCCGCAGGCGCCGGAGTGGGTGTCGCTGTTCGCTGCCGTGGACAACGCGGGTCGGGCCGCGCAGCACCTCGTCGAGGCCGGCCTCAAGCTGGCGGAACGGCCTTCCTGACATTTTGGCAATCCCCCTCATCCCGCCGTGTCTGTTTGACGCGGTGGGGTGGGCGAACCGAAGAATTTCCGACGGAGCACGCGGGGCTTGTGAGTGGCCTCACGCTTGCTAGCGTCCGCCTACCCATGCGCCTTCTACTCGTCGGCTTCATGCTTTGCGCGTCGACGGCTCTCGCCCAGAGCGTCACGTTCTCGGTGACGTCCACCACCGGCACGGACTTGCTCGTGTCCAAGGACAACTGCGAGACCAGCCGTCAGGTGACCTTTTCCCGCTCGGGGGGGAGCTGCGACGTCATCACCCTCTGGGTGGCGTCAGGCGGCTCGTGCTCGTCGAACAGCTCGCAGCCAGGTACCAATGACTTGATCCTCAAGGAGATCCCCACCAGCGACACGACCACGGTGTCGGGGACCCTGAACTTCAGCGTGTCGCAGGTGCTGGCGAAGCTGGCCGTGCCCACGGACGGTGCTCCCACCATCTCGTGCAGCAATGACCAGGGCATCGAGCGCAACTTCAAGATCTGCGCGACGACGCGCAAGTTCTCCACGTCCGGGGTGGGCACGTCGACGTGTGACACGGTCTTCACGTCCGTCGGCAACTCCATCAACGTGAAGTATGACCCTCAGGCGCCGGATGCGCCGGTCATCACGGGTGTCACGCCTCGGGACTCCGCGCTCGCGGTGTCGGTCTCCGCTGAGACGGACTCCACCATCACCGTGACGGCGGTGCCGCAGGAGGCCCAGCCGGTGCAGGACTCGGGCACGGCGGACGCGGGCACGACGGATGCCGGCCAGACGGACGGTGGGGATGCGGGACAGTCGGGCGCGGGCGCGCAGCCGCGCATCGTGACGGCGCAAATCGTCACCGCGATGCAGCGCTCTGGCACGAAGGTCGAGGGCGAGGGCGCCGTCATCATCGACGGACTGAAGAACGACGTGACCTATGTCCTCACGGCGACCACGACCGACCGCGCTGGCAACAAGAGCCCGGACTCGGCGACGGCGCTGGGTACGCCGGTGGGGAGCCTGGGTATCTCGGATGCGTACGCGTCCGCGGGCGGGCATGAGACGGGGGGCTGTGCTGCCACGGGTGGGGGCCTCGCGGGTGGCGCGGTGCTGGCCGCCCTGGGCTTCTGGTTGTCGTCCCGGAGGAAGGTGTCATGAGGCGGGTCCTGGGGTTGGGAATCGCGGCGCTGCTGTTCGCGCTGCCGGCGATGGCGCAGGACATCACGGCGCCGCCCATGCGCTCGCCGCGTCACGGCGCCGTCATCTTCCGCGGTGGCGGCTACATGCCGCGCATCGACACGGAGAAGGGGCTCACGAAGAAGCCCTACAAAGAGACGTTCAACGACGCGTCGCTGCTCGTCATCGAACTGGAGCTGCAGCGGTTCTTCTACCAGGGCATCGGCACCGCGGGCATGGGCCTCTCCGTCGGATACGGAGAGAAGTACGCGCCCGCGAAGCTCGACTCGGGTGAGGCCGCGGCGGAGAAGACGGCCCTCAAGCTCGTGCCGCTTCAGCTCAACGCCTTCTACAAGTTCGACTACGCCGCGTTCGAGTGGGGCATCCCGCTCATTCCCTACGGAAAGCTGGGCCTTGTCTACACGCCGTGGTGGATGACCAAGGGCTCCGGCACGGGCCTCATCAATGGCAACAAGGCCTCGGGCGGCAAGTGGGGCTGGGCGGCCACGGGTGGCGTGGCGTTCCTGCTGGATGTGCTGGAGCCGCGCTTCGCGCGCGACTTCGACTCGGACCTGGGCGTGAACCACACGTTCCTGTTCGCTGAGTACTCGCACGTGGAAGTGAACAACTTCGGCGAGGCTGGACTCGTCCTGTCCAGTCGGCGCTGGATGTTCGGACTGGGGCTGGATTACTAACGGGCGGATATGCCGCCTCCGTTGGGTTCCGCTTCCAAGCCTCTGCCGCTCCTGTTGTGTCTGGCCGCCGTGGGACTCGCATCCTCCGGCTGCCACGCGGTGCGGCCCGAGGTGGGCCAGGCGCGAACGCTGGAGGCGGGGGTGCCGGAGTCCTTCGGCTCCGCGTCTCCGAAGGCCCCGGTCGTCACGTGGGACTTCGGGGACGGCACGCCGCACCAGTCCGCCGCTCAGGTGCATCATGCGTTCGCGCGCGCAGGCACGTACACCGTGCGCGCGCTGAGCGCGGACACCGAGGCGGCTCGAGTCCAACTCACCGTGGTGCCGCGTCCGTTGCTGCGCGCGGTGCCTCCGGATGCGCAGACGGTGCTGTGGCTGCCGCGCCTGCATGGCGGCGTGGAGCCACTCGTCGACTTCTACGAGCGGCTGGTCGGCGCGGAGAACGCGCGCGCGACGCTGGAGGAAGCGCCGCTCGTGCCGCTCGTCCTGCGGAGCCTCGTCGGCGGGCCCAGCGTCGTGGATCCGGAGGAGGGGCTTGGCTTCTTCCTCGTGCCGGACTTCGAGGGCGTGGTGGCGCTGCTGGGGGTGACGGAGACGCCCGCGGCGATGGATGCGGTATCCAAGGAGCTGCGCGGCGCGGGCCACCAGGTGCTCCCGCAGGCGGACGGCACGGTGCGCGTGGTGCCGCAGGACGGTGGCCACGCGATGCTGCTCTTCGCGGACCGCGGCTACGTGTACCTGGCGGTGCCGGACGCGGCCGACACGCCTCCCGAGGGCACTCCGGTGCAGGCGCTCGCGGACGTGCCCGCGGACTTGTCCACGCTGCGCGCGAAGGTGGAGCGCTCGCCCCCGGCTGGCATGTCCGAGTCGCCGCTGCTCAGTGAGCTGCGCGAGCGCGTGGCGCCGGGGGATGTGTTCCTCTTCGCGTCTCCGCCCAAGCAGGTGCCGGAAGAGGCAGGCACGGTGCGTGGCTTCCTGGGCTCGTTGGCGGTGAAGGCCACCGAGATGTCGCTGGATGGTTTCCTGAGCACGTCCGCGCCGCTGCTCGAAGGGGAGCGAGGACCGGCCGCCGCGGTGCTGTCTCGCAGTGTGTTGGGGCCGGTCGCCGTCGCGCAGTTGTCGGTGCCTCCCGAGGAACTGGCGCGGTTGACCTTCGGCGCGCCGGGCTCGGCGCGGCGCGAGAGGGTGCTGGAGCGCTGGAAGGCGCAGGGCGTGGACGCGGAGGCGTTGCTCAAGGCCCTGCGCGGCGACGTGGCGATGCTCGTCTACTTCGACGCGGCGGCCTTCTATCGCGACTTCATTCGCGCGCGGCAGCCGTCGCCCAAGGGCACGGTGGTGATGGAGGCGGGACTCACCTCGGCGGATCCGGTGCTGAAGCTGCTGACGCGACAGCTCGAGGAGAGCGGCCTGCGCTACGACCTCCAGCGACTCAATGACGGCATGCGCTTCCGGACCCGGTTGCTGGAGCAGCCCGTGGAGCTGACGGTCACCTCGCGCGCCGCGACGTTGCTCGCGGGCGAGACGCTGGCGGGGCAAGCGACGGGGGACGTGGGCGCGCGGCTTCGCGAGCGGTTCGGCGCGGAGGCGTTCGGTCCGGGACACCTGTCGCTGATGGTGGACGTGGGGCGGCTGCGCGAGGAACTCCAGGCGCGGCGCGAGGTGGCCGGGGTGCCGCAGGGGCAGCTCATCGCGGCGCAGGCCTTCGTGGGCGCGCTGTTGGATCAGCTCACGCCCCTGGACCACGGCTTCTTGGACTTCACGCCCACCGAAGGGGGAGGGCGGCTCAAGGGCCGCGTCGTCCTGCGCGAGCACTGAGGACGATGCCCATGGCTCTGACCGTCCTGTATTTCGCCGCGGCGCGGGAGCGCGCTGGGACATCCCGCGAGTCGCTCGAGGTGCCGGAGTCGGCGAGCGTGGCAGAGGTGCTGCGACTCTTGACGGAGCGGCACCCCGCGCTTGGGCCGTTGCTGCCGCATCTTCGCGTGGCGGTGAACCAGCAGTTCGTGGGGTTGGATGCGCCGGTGCCCGCGGGCGCGGAGGTGGCGCTGATTCCGCCGGTCGCGGGAGGCGCGCCGCGGCTCTTCTCCGTGGTGGCGCGCCCCCTGCGGCTGGAGGAAGTGGTGGACGCGGTCGCCGGTGAATCCGCCGGAGGGCTGGTGACGTTCTCGGGCGCGGTGCGGAACCAGACGCGCGGCCGGCGGGTGTTGCGGCTGGAATACGAGGCCTACGCGCCGATGGCCGAGCAGAAGCTGGCGGAGATTGGAGACGAGGTGGCCGTCCGCTGGCCTGGGACTCGGCTGGCCATTGTCCATCGCGTGGGCACGCTGGTGCCCGGCGAACTGGCGGTTGTCATCGCGGCGGCGGCGGCGCATCGCGCGGAGGCGTTCCGCGGTTGCGAGCACGCCATCGAGCGGCTCAAGCAGGATGTGCCCATCTGGAAGAAGGAGTTCTTCGAGGATGGGGAGGTCTGGGTGGGGCTGGGGCCGTAGGCGGACGCTGTCCTAACGGACGCCGAAGCTGGCGGGCACTCGGATGCGGGTGCCCGCGTCCTGGGCGTCGGCCTGTTCCTGCTCCGTCATCGGACGCGCGGGCTTGTCCAGGCCTTGGGCCTTGCGGCGCTCGGCTTCCTGGGCGCGGGCCTGCTGGAGCACGCGCGCGTTGGTCTCGGCGAGGCGCGCGGGATCTGGCGCCATGGTGAGGAAGGCGATGGGGGCGCTGAGGAAGAACAGGACGGCGAGGACGAGCCGGACCACGTCCTGGGTTTCAAAGCGGCGAGGCGCGTCCTTCACGACGGAGGGGGCCACGACGAGCCGCAGCTCGCCCTCGCTGATCCGCAGGCTCATGCCCTCGCGCAGCTCGATGGAGTCCTGGCCGGAGCCGTCAGTGAGGGTGTCGCTGGACAGCGGGGCGAAGGCGGCGCCCGATTGGCTGTACTCGACGCGCGCGGCGGGAGGCACATGGATGCGCCAGCCCTGGCCGGTTCGCTCCGCGAGCAGGAAGGGCTCGTGGGGCAGGGTGAAGCCGTAGAGGGGAAGGGGGGCTTTCTCGTCCGGTGCTGCGTGGATGTTCACCTGGTCGGGGCCGTAGCTCCACGCCTCCGACAGGGTCGTGCCCCAATACAGCTCGCAGAAGAGGCCGCCCTTCGCGGGGGCGCGGGTGCTCGGAGTGCGGGTGTCCATCGTTCGCGCCAGCATAGGCGTTCTGTCCCGGTGGGCCCACTCACGCGCGCAGGCCCGTTGCGTCGCCAACGGCAGGGCCTGCCCGCTTGCTCCACGTCCGACGCGTCACGGAGGCGCGGGCTGCGCCACCTGTCTCGTGTCCGCACGGCCAGCATCGGGACGCGGATCCGCCGCGACACGCGCTCCAACATTCGCGCTCCCTGCATCGGCGCGCGCCGCGGATGCGGCCAGCGGCTCCGCGAGGGGGCTGCTCGCGTTCATGCGAGCCGTTGAGGTGCTCCCCGCATCCGCGCGAGGTGGTGACGTGGCGAGCGTTGCGGTGCCTGCATCCGCGCGCGGTGCTGTCGTGGCTGTGCCTGCGCTGCCCGGATCCGCGAGAGGGGGGGCCGTGACGAGCGACGGTGCGCCCGCGCTCCCCGCGTCCGTGAGGCGCCCGGAAGTGGCAAGCGTGGACGGGCCCGCGATGCCTGCATCCGTGAGCGGCGTTGCTGTCGCGAGCGTCGGAGTGCTCGTGCTGCCAGCATCCGCCGGTTGAGGCGCTGTCGCGGCGAGGCTCCCCGCGTCGGTGGTGCCCCCATCCCAATGTGGAGTCATTGCGGCCAGGGCACCCGCGTCCGCGCTGCCCGCATCGAGATGGGCCGCCGACGCGGCGAGGGTCCCTCCATCCACGCTCGTCACGGCTCCACTGTCGCTGTCCGCATGGAGCGCGGCGAGACCCGGAGCACTCATCCCCGCGTCCACCGAGGCCGTGGCTCCTCCGTCACTCACGGCGCTCGCGAACATCGGGAATCGCACGCTCGGGAGGGCACGGCGGATCTCCGCTCCCGCCACGAGCACGATGGCGGAGGCGAGCGCCAGGAACCCGAGCGTCTGCGCCAGCGTCTCCACTCGCGTGGGCAGCCGTCGGCCGCTCACCGCCTCGATGAGCAGCAGCAGCACCCGTCCCCCGTCCAATCCCGGCACGGGGATCAACGTCAACAAGGCCAGCGCCACCGACGCCGCCACCAAGGCGCGCAACAGCGCATCCACGTCCGACGTCGCCACGTCCGTGGACTCCTGCCGCATCAGTGCCCCCGGGCCGCCCGGGCCCGCGTCATGGCCCTGGAGCAGCTCGGTCATCGTCGCGAGGCCCTCGGCCGCCACGTTCGCCGTGTGCACGAGCGCCTGTTTCAGCGCCTCGCCGGGGGCATGCGTGCGATAGACGTACTGCTGACTCACGCCGATGCGGCCCTGGCCTCGCTCGTCGGCGCGGGGGCGCACCGTCACCTCGCGCGCCTCGCCGTGCCGGTCCACCCCGAGCGTCAACGCGCGGCCTGTCCCCTGCGCCATGCGCTCCACGAACTCCGACCAGCTCGACAGCGCCTTGCCGTCCACGTGGACGATGCGGTCTCCCGGAAGCAACTGCGCGCGCGCCGCCTCGGAGCCCGGCAGCACCGTGCCCACCGTCAACGGCACCACCACGTGCGTTCCGGACAGGTACAGCCCCAGCAGGATTCCCACCGCCACCACGTAGTTGGCCAGCGGCCCCGCCACGATGATGAGCAGTCGCCTCCAGGGACGGCGCCGGTCGAAGGCGGTCTCCTCGGCCGCGTCCGCGCGATGCGGATTCATCCCCTGCAGATGTGCCGCCGCGCCCAGCGGCACCGCCCCCACGATGAACCGCGTGCCCCCCACGCTGAACGACAGCACGGGCGGCCCGAAGCCGAACGTGAACCTCGGCACCGGCACGCCGAGCAAGCGCGCGGCGATGAGGTGCCCCAGCTCGTGCACGACGAGCAGCGCCTCGAGGGCGAGGAGGACGAAGAGGTAGTGCATCCGTGGCGCGGGCTACAGCTTCCGGCGCTTCCCCGTCCGCTTGTAGGTCAGGTAGTCCGAGAGGATGGTGCCGTGGTCGAAGCACAGGTCCTGCGGCAGCGCGCTCACCGGAAAGGCCCGAGCCTCGGCGGCGTCATCCGCGCCGTGCGGCTCGCCCTGCGCCCTGCCGATGAACACCGTGGAGATGGTGTGCAGCCGCGGGTCGCGCTTGGGGTCCGAGTACGTGAAGAACTGCTCCTCCAGGGTGACCTCCAGCTCCGTCTCCTCCCGGGCCTCGCGGACGGCCGCCTTGTCCAACGGCTCGCCCTCGTCCACGAAGCCGCCGGGCAGGGCCCATCCCACAGGCGGATTGGCGCGCCGGATGAGCACGATGCGGTCCCCTGGCAGCTCGATGATGCAGTCCACGGTGGGTTTGGGGTTGCGGTATTCGGGCATGGGGACGCACTCTACCCCCTGCCGCCGCGGACGCACCGCGCCGCGTGCATCCCGTGGGGTATGGTGAGAGCCGTGTCCACCCTCCGACGCTTCGTGCTTGCGCTCCTCGTCTGTTCCGCTCTCACGCAGACGGCCTGTCTGCCGTTCGCTCAGCGCGAAGGCGAGTACAACATCACGCCCACCGAGGTGCTGCGCGACGACTGCGAGCTGCTCAGGGAGACGCAGGCGGATCTCCACCTCGCGCTCCAAATCACCGGCCGCGTGGTCCGCATCGACTTCGGCGTGCAGAACATGCAGCTCATCGGCTTCTTCCTCGAGGAGGGAGAGTCCTTCACCGCCGACGGCAGCGTGGCCAACGTCAGCACCAACACCAACGGGCTGGAGTGCCTCCTGGACGATGTGAGCGTCCACATGGAGGGCACGACGCAGTGCGCGACGCAGTTCGATGGCGTCCTGCGGGTCATCTACCAGTCCAACCGCCTGGAGCGCTGCTCGTGCGAGCTGTGGATCCGCTACCAGGCCGTTCAGGATGACAAACGGTGCGTGCCGGAGTCTTGAGTTGAGTGCCCGGGGTTCCTAGAACGGGGGGCGTTGCCACCTGTCTGGAGGGGAGCCCCATGGCTGACACACCGCAGGAGATCCACTCGGTCCTGACCGAGGCTCGCGTCTTCCCGCCGCCCGAGGCGTTCGCGCGGCGAGCCCACATCCGAGGCATGCAGGACTATCAGCGGCTGTGGGACGAGGCCGCGAAGGATCCGGAGAAGTACTGGGGCGACCGGGCCCGCGAGGAGTTGTACTGGAAGGAGCCCTTCCAGACCGTGCTCGACTGGAAGCCGCCCCACGCGCGCTGGTTCGTCGAGGGCCGCACCAACCTTGCGTACAACTGCTTGGATCGGCACCTGCCGGCGCTCAAGGACAAGCCCGCCATCCTCTTCGAGGGTGAGCCCGGGGACCGGCGCCGCATCACCTACGGCGAGCTCTCCGCGGAGGTGAACCGACTGGCCAACGGCCTCAAGTCGCTGGGCGTCCGCAAGGGCGACCGCGTGGGCATCTACCTGCCCATGGTGCCCGAGGCCGCGGTGGCCATGCTGGCGTGCGCGCGCATCGGCGCGGTGCACTCCGTGGTGTTCGGTGGCTTCTCCGCCGAGGCGCTGCAGGAGCGCATGAACGACGCGGGCGCGCGCGTGCTCCTCACGGCGGACGGCGGCTGGCGCAAGGGCGCGGTGGTGCCGCTGCTCAAGAACGTGACGGCGGCGCTCGCGAACACGCCGAGCCTGGAGAAGGTCGTCGTGCTGAAGCGCACGGCGGACGTGGAGAGCCCCTCGGGCCCCAAGTGGGTGGCGTGGGATGCGCTGGTGAAGGGCCAGTCCGACGTGTGCGAGCCGGAGTGGGTGGAGAGCGAGCACCCGCTGTTCATCCTCTACACCTCCGGCTCCACGGGGAAGCCCAAGGGCGTGCTGCACACCACGGCGGGCTACGCGCTGGGCGCCTCGCTCACCACGCGCTGGGTGTTCGACCTGCGCGACGACGACGTCTACTGGTGCACGGCCGACGTGGGCTGGGTGACGGGGCACAGCTACGTCGTCTACGGCCCGCTGATGAACGGCGTCTCCACCGTCATGTACGAGGGCGCGCCGGTCCACCCAGGACCGGATCGCTTCTGGGAGATCATCGCGCGCTACAAGGCCACCATCCTCTACACCGCGCCCACCGCCATCCGCGCCTTCATGCGCCTGGGTGAGGAGCACCCGCGCAAGCACGACCTGTCCTCGCTGCGCCTGCTGGGCAGCGTGGGCGAGCCCATCAACCCCGAGGCGTGGATGTGGTACCGCGACGTCATCGGCGGCGGGCGCTGCCCGGTGGTGGACACGTGGTGGCAGACGGAGACGGGCAGCATCATGATCTCCCCCTTGCCCGGGGCCACGCCCACCAAGCCGGGCTCGGCAACCTTCCCGCTGCCCGGCATCCACGCCGAGATTCTCGACCGCTCGGGCAAGCCGGTGCCGCGCGGGCAGGGCGGACTGCTCTTCATCACCAAGCCGTGGCCGTCCATGCTGCGCAGCGTGTACGGCGACCCCGAGCGCTACGTGCGCACGTACTTCAGCGAGCTGCCGGGTCGTTACTTCACCGGCGATGGCGCGCGCACGGACCAGGACGGCTACTTCTGGTTGATGGGGCGCGTGGACGACGTGGTGAACGTGGCCGGCCACCGGTTGGGTACCGCCGAGGTGGAGAGCGCGCTCGTGGCGCACGCGAAGGTCTCCGAGTCCGCCGTGGTGGGCCGCCCAGATGACCTCAAGGGCACCGCGCTCGTTGCCTTCGTCACGCTGAAGGCGGGCATCCGCCCGTCGCCGGAGCTGAAGAAGGAGCTGGCGGCGCACGTGTCCAAGGAGATTGGCGCCATCGCGCGGCCGGATGAGATTCGCTTCGCCGAGGGCCTGCCGAAGACGCGCTCCGGGAAGATCATGCGCCGGCTCTTGCGCGACGTGGCCGCGGGCAAGCAGGCCACGGGCGACACCACCACGTTGGAGGACCTCAACGTGCTCGCGGCCCTCAGCCAGAACGACGAATAGCCACGCCACGGGCCCCGCGTCGACCGCACGCGGGGCCCGAGTTCGTCGTCAACGAACCATCACGAGGTCCCCCGGAAGTCCCAGGGCGAAGGCTCCGTACGCGCTGTCGTACCAGGTGCCCGTCGCCGCGCGGTAGACAAGGTACTCGTCGGTGCCGTCGCCGTTGAGGTCGCCGAAGCGCGGCACGTCTCCTGGGATGCCATAAGCGAAGGTGCTGGTGCCTCCGCCGTGGATGTTGCGCGTGGTGAAGGTGCTGTCGCTCGGGCGCCACATGGCCAGGTTCCACTGGTTGCCGGACTTGTAGGGCACGGGGACCTCCGTCCATGCGCCGAAGGTGTACGTGGTGATGGCGCCGCTGATGGCGCGGATCATCCACTGGCCCGTGGAGGGGCGGTACAGCGTCATGTCGTCGTAGCCGTCGCCATCGAAGTCCCGCGCGAGCGGAACATCGCCCGCGGCGCCCCAGTTGACGGTGGCGCTCGTTCCGTTGGCGTAGCGAATCAGCCACTGCCCGCTGCTGCCGTTCCCCGTGAGGTAGGGCGGGCGATAGACGACCATCTCGGCCTTGTGGTCCCCCGTGAGGTCCATGGGCACGGGGATGTCACCGCGCGCGCCCCACTGGATGGCGATCGAGGTGTTGTCCGAGTTGAGCACGTACCAGTAGCCGGTGTCGGCTCGCCACACGGCCAGCTCCGCGCGGGCGTCGCCGGTGTAGTCACCCGGCACGGGGACATCTCCCGGTGCGCCCCACCCGGTGAACGTGGTGGCACCCGTGGCGGACGCCCGGATGATCCACGCCCCCGAGTCGGGCCTCCACACGGCGAGGTCGCTTCGCCCATCGCCATCGAAGTCGGTGGAGTGCGGGTTGGGGTAGCGGTTCTGCATGTGGGCGATCTGCTTGCGCAGGTCCGGGCGCGGCCCCACGTGTCCGCCTGCCCCTTGAGGCGTGCCGTCGCGCCGCAGCACGTCTCGCAACTCTCGTGGGGCGTAGATGGATCCGTAGCGCAGGTACATGACGGAGGAGAGCGCCACCGCGGCGCCCGTGACGATGGGCGACGCGCCGGACGTGCCCGCGAACATTCGGGTATAGGAGAGGTTCTCTCCCTCGGCGTTGTACAGGTCGCCGTAGCCCGTGGTGACGATGTGCCAGTCCCCCTCGGACTGCGTGTCCACGCGGCTGCCGTAGGTGGAGAAGCTGGCCTTGTTGCCCGTGAACTTCTCCGCCGCGCCCACGATGATGGCGCCCGAGTCCATCGCGGGATCCACCGCGCTGAAGTAGCCATTGAACGCGGGCAGGTCGAGGTTGCAGTTCCCGTTGCCGGCGGCCTCCACGACGATGCGGCCGTTGGCCGTGGCGACCTTGATGGCATCACGCACGGCGGGCACTACCTCGGAGGGGACGAGGTCGTTCGCGTCGAGCAGCCTGTCGCCGTTGCAGTCGAAGGTGTTGTACGCCTGCATCTCCAGGAGGATGACGGCGCCCGGCCAGAACTGGTTCGCCGCCGCATAGATGGCGGAGGGCCGGTCCTGTCCCGTGGTGGGGAACTCCGTGGACAGGCGCACGGCCGCGCTCGTCACCAGTCCCGTGGTGCCAAAGGCATTCAGGTCGCTGCTGAGCAGGCCTGTCACGGCGCTGCCGTGGTCGCGAGTGGACAGGAGGTTCGCGCTGGCGTGCGTCGTTCCATTGACGAGCACCGCGCCCGCCAGCTTCGTGATGTCTTGATGCGAGCGATTCCAGGCGTACTCGACATCGGTGTAGCCCCAGCCATCGCCATAGGCGTTCCAGTAGTGCGAGCGCAGCCAGTCCGTGTCGATGCCCACGGGCGCGGCCTCGCCGTAGTCCTGATCCGCCGTGTAGCTGGCCGTGAGTGACCACCCCGCGCCCGTGTTCGGAGCGGGCGACGTGAGGGCGCGCGGTAGTGGTGGGGCCTCGGCCAAGGTCGCGTCCTGGCCTCGCTCCCACTCACGAACATGCTCGGGCGTGGGCCAGTCCAGGCGGGGCTGCTCACGCCACGGGGCTTCGAACGCCGCCGCGCTCGCTCGGTCCATGCTCGGAGGCGCGACGGGAAGCGGCGAGGGATAGGCCACCTCCACCCCGTCCAAGGCGTTGAGCGCGGTGAGCGTGTCCGCGACCACCTGGTCCGACGCGGCATCGAGGTAGAGGTAGAACCACAGGTTCGGATCCGGCAACGGCTGTCCGGACAGCCGCTCGCCCTCGGCCTTGAGCTGTTGGGCGACGGACTCGGTGAAGGGATGCATCTTCATCGCCACGGAGCGCCGCACGCCGCCGAGCACGGCGCGGACCTGCTCCCACTCCACCCGGGCCGCGGTGTCGCGTGCCTGGCTCGTGTCGAGGACCAGTGCGCCTTCTCGGGCGCGCAGCGCGCGGCCCTCGCGGAACTTCACCTCGATGCGATTGCGGAAGCTGTTGCGCAGGTCGTCCGCCACATAGGTGCGCTTGAGGCCCGCATAGGTCGCGCGCGCGTCCGTCCTGGACTGCATGTCATGAGGCGAGTTCGAGATGCCGCGCGTCCCCGCCGCGCTCGTCGTGGTGCAAGTCAACAGCGTCGCCAGCAGCATGGCTGGCCGGGTGTTTCGACGTGTCATCGACCGCTCCTTGTCATCGCCCTGTTCGCAGGACGAACCCTGGAGTCTCGTGCACGCGTTGCACGCCGGCACCTGAGTCGCGTGCTCGCGGCCCGAGTCGCTGTCCACCCGGCGCCATGGCGACGCGATGCACGTGCAAGCTGCGAGGAAATCTCCGCTGGCGCGGTGAGGCGCGTGAGGAATTCGCCATGCGAGTGGGCGCGCGGACGTGCGTGGCGAAAGCGCGCGCTATGCTCGATGCATGTCAGCGCTCCTTCCGTATCTACCTGGGCAAGCCGCGACCTGGGCGAGGCGTGACGACGAGGGCCAGGAGCCCGTGACGATGGATCTGCCGGGCTGGACGATGACGGTCCAGGGCACCGAGGCGGGTGGCCCGCCCAACCTCCGCTGCTGGTCCTTCGAGCGCGGGAACGCATGCGTGCGCATGACGCGCCATTGGGATCAACCGCTGTCGCCGGGCTACCCCATGGTGGTGGCCTCGCGGCGCGTGGTGCGCACGGGCGCGGGCATGCTGGAGCTGGTCACCACCCGCGTGTTCGAGGGGCAGGAGGCGCGCGTGGACGTCGCCTTCATCCAAGGCGCGGACTGGCTGGTGCGCATCGTCTTCGAGAACTGCGACGCGCCCACGGTCGACGCGGCGATGGGCCGGCTGTCCGTTCGCGAGTGAGCCCGCGTGGCTAGGGTGAGGCGAGCACCCATTCGATGAAGTGCAGGTCCTCGCGCGTGTACACGAAGGACACGCTGGTGGGCGTCCACTCCACGCGGTCCACCAGTCCAATCGCGTCGGTGAAGACTTCGTCGAGCTTGCGCCCGTGCGCGTCGCGCAGCCGCACGTAGCCGGGGCTGTACGTGTCGCCCCCGTCACCGGGCATCGTCATGCGCAGGAACTTGGGCGGGAAGCTCCAGAGCACGGCGCGCTCCAGCTGGAAGTTCCCATCCGGGCTCACCTGGACGGAGATGACGGTACCCTCGTGGTACGTCACCCCGAGGGCTCCGCCTGCCACCAGCGCGCTGCCCGCCAGCAGCGCCCACGCGAGAGGCCGGGCTCGCCGGACGCCAAGGCGCTCGGCCTGTCGCGTGGGGGGGGCCGCCATCAGACCGCGCGGATGTTGCGCACGTCGGGCGCGGACGCGGGCTCAGGAGAGGCGGGGCGCGCGGGCCGCTCGGACGCGAGCAGCTTCTTGCCGCGCATGAAGGCCGCGGCGTTGACCACCATGCGCTTGGCCTTGCCGCGCAGCGTGGCCGAGGCCACCACGTCCCGCCGCAGCAGCAGCCACGGCGCGGTGTTCCGCAGCAGCGTCACCGGCGAGTACAGCACGCCCAGGAACAGGTACTCGGTGGACAGGTGGTTGACCCGCTTGCGCAGCGACATGCTGACGCGGTTCTCGCAGCCGCCCTGCGCCGACTCGAAGTGGTAGAGCACCGCGTCCGGCGCGTACACCAGGTGCTCGCCGTGGCGGAACAGCTCCGAGCAGAAGAGCGTCTCGTCGCGGAAGGCGGAGGGCGCCATGCGCTCGTCGAACCACGCGTGCCCGAAGAGGGCGGTGGTGGGCGCGCGCTTGAAGCTCATGTTCGCGCCCATGGGCGTGTGCGGCACCAGCACCGCCGAGCGCTCCACCGAGTCGAAGTTCGCCTCCACGAAGCCCGACATGCGGATCTGCCCGACGGCGCGCTCCTTCGTGGTGCGGTCGGCGTCCAGTCGCGAGCGGATCCGCCCCGCCACGCCGATGGCGCCCGGGTTGTCCTGCGCCGCGCGCACGTGCGCCATGACGAAGCCCGGCGCGAGCACCACGTCGTCATCCACGAAGATGACCAGGTCCCCGTGCGACGAGGCCACGCCCACGTTGCGCGCGCGCGTCAGCCCGGCCGGCTGGGACGGCACGAAGCGCAGCGCGGGCTCGTCGCGCCAGTCCGGCCGCATCTCGTAGACGCGCTCGGGCATGCCCTCGTTCTGGTACACGACGATGACCTGCGCCTGGATGCCCGCCTCGCGCGCCGCCGTCGCCTCGCGCAGCAGCGAGGGCAGCGAGATGGTCAGCTCCTCGAAGCGGTTGTACGAGCAGCAGACGATGTCCACGCTGTTCACGGGCAGCTCGCGCAGGCGCGCGGTGCGCGTGCGCTCCAGCGTGGCGTCCGGCATCTGCGGCGCCACCTGCGTGCGCACGAAGTCCAGGTAGGCGCGGTCGTTCTCCGCGTAGAGCTGCTGGAGCACGGCGCGGTTGCGGGGCGCGCCGGCCTCGTACGCCGAGATCCGCTCGGGCAGCTCCGCGAAGACGCGCGTCAGCTCCTGCGCCTTCTTGAACAACCCCAGGTAGCGGATGCCGCGGCGCTCCAGCTCGCGGGCCGCGCCCACCTCGGCCGCGATGACCGGCAGGTCCGCCGCCAGCAGCTCCACCAGGTTGAACCCGAACGACTCGGACGTGGACGCCATGAGGCCGCCGTCCGCGTTCGCCATGATGCGGGCCAGCTCCGCGTCGGACACGCTCCCCATCCACTCGAAGGCCGTGTCCGCGATGCCCGGGAAGCGCTCCTCGAGCATCTTCTGGTAGCTGCCGAACGGGCCCATGGGGACGTCGCGGCCCACCGCCTGGATGCGCACGCGGCGGCGCTGCTCCGGCGTCAGCCCCGCCAGCGCCGAGCACACCAGGTCAAAGCCCTTGCGGTGCTCGATGCGCCCCACCATCACCAGCCGGAACACGTTGTCCGACGGCGCGCGGGCGCGCTTGGTCCGCGGCGTGATGCGGGCGAAGTTGAACGGCAGGAGGAAGTCGTGCTCGCGCGCGCGGCTCACCCCGAGCAGGGACGTGCGCACGCGGTCCTTGAAGTACCCGGCATAGTCCGGGTTGGAGTACAGCCGGTGCTTGAGCAGGAGCTGCTGGATGGTCTCCGAGTGCAGATGCACCTGCACGCCCAGGTCGCCGCGGTCGAGCCCGTTCTGCTGAACGACCTCTTCGTACGGCGTGACGATGCGCACCACGGTGCGCTCGTTGAGCCAGGGCACGAAGTGGAAGAAGAGCGTCTCGGCGCGCCAGTTGGTCGTCTCCACCCAGAGGATGTCGCGACCCCAGAGCTGCGTGAGTTCGAACGTCTTTTCCAGGACGCGGGCCGCGAAGGCCACGTTGCCGAAGTGCAGCTTGCGGCCCAGCACGGGCACGGCCTTCTGCAGGGCCTTGGACAGATAGGAGCGCGACCCGGTGACGCGGTGGACGAGGTTTCCCGCCGCGTCGAGGTGCATGAACTCCTCGTCCGTATCGGACTCGGCGATGACCTCGACTTCGAAGCCTTCGCGCTGGAGCTGCACGGCGAGGTGCTGGGCGAGATACGCGGCACCGCCCCAGGCGGTGTAGGGAGGGTATTCGCCGAACACGAGGAGGACGACTGGCTTGCGATTCATGGAACTCCCCATCCCGGCCCGACCCAGGCGGGGGCCTGGGGTCTGGAGGACGGAGAGAATGCCATCCGCCCTCGTGGGAACCAACACCGGATGATGGATGAAACAGAGCGAAAAATGAGCGGACGCCACGTCTTGTGGTGCACGTCAACACCCGCGGGTTTCATGGCGGACTACGGGCCTCGCTGAAGGTGGATGATGGCCTCGTCCAACAGCGCGGCCACGCCTCGACGTACCACGTGAACAACCTTGTGGTGGTGGATCGTCGACCCGTGCGTGTAGTGACCGCTGACCTTGTGGTGCAGCTCGGTCGCACCCCAGACGAGCACCAGGTCTCCCCACTCGAGGTCGCTCTTCGCCCGGTCGGCCGTGCGCCGCTCCGTCCCATCCACCATCCGCAGCGCGATGTGCTCGCCGAGCTTGGCCTCCAACTCCTCGCGAACCGCAGGAGAGCCGCCCACCACCACCACCCGGTGGACGCCATGGCGCCGGCACGCTTCCAGGAAGGCCACCTCGGCGCGGTGATTGGCCGAGCCTCCGCATCGGGCGCAGTGGCTGCGAGGCTCCACGCGCAGGGGCTCGCGCCCGCTTGCTCGCGCCACCTGGAGGCAGGCGGGATCCGCGCAGACGGGGAAGAAGCGCTCGGAGAGCAGCTCGGCGGCCCGCAGCAGCTTGGGCTCACTCATGCGCGCCTTGCCCTGGCGGGTGAGGCCCGCGCCCTCCAGCACCTCGCGGGCGCGCGCGCGCGTCTCGGTGAGGCTGAGCCCGCGCTCCGCCAGCCATCCGTCGATGTCCCGGTCCGCGCTCATGGCGAGCCCGCCGGCCTGGCGCGAGGGGCGAACAGGTCCGTCTGCACGGGGCCGGGCGCATCCAGCCCGAGCGCCTCGCGCACCGGCGCGAAGGACCGACGGTGGATGGGCAGCACGCCGCGCTCGCGCAGCGCCTGGAAGTGTTGCGCGGTGGGGTAGCCCTTGTGGGCCGCCAGCCCGTAGCCCGGATAGCGCGCGTCCAGCTCGCCCATGAGTCGGTCGCGCGTCGTCTTCGCGAGGATGGAGGCGGCGGCGATGCTCAGCGACAGGGCGTCGCCGTGGATGATGCCTCGCTGGGGAGCGGGGCACTCCGGGATGGTGCGTGCGTCCACCAGCACATAGTCGGGCCGGTGCGAGAGCCCCTCGACGGCCCGGCGCATCGCGAGGAGGCCCGCGTGGTAGATGTTGAGGCGGTCGATCTCCTCGACCTCCGCCTGGCCTATCGCCCACGCCACCGCGTCGCGCTTGATGGCCACGGCGAGCGCCTCGCGCTTGTCCGCGTCGAGGACCTTCTTCGAGTCATCCAGCCCCTTGAGCTTGAAGCCCTTGGGGAGGATGGCGGCGGCGGCGACCACGGGGCCGGCCAGCGGCGCCATGCCCGCCTCGTCCACCCCCGCGACCTTCATCAACCCCTGCTCCCACAGCTCGGTCTCGAAGCGCAGGAGGTGGCGCAGCCGCTGCCCCTCGGCGCGGTTCTTCTCCTGCCGGGAGCGGATGCGGCGAGCGAGGGTGCGCGCGCCCTGACGGGCATCTGCCTCCAGGGCCTGGAGCAGCCCCTGGGGCACGGCTTGCGCCTGGGTGACGTAGCGCTCGGTCAGCTCGGAGAGCGAGCACTGGAGAAGCGATTCCACGCTGTCGACGGACATGACGGGGCCTGCGAAGGGCTATGCCCTAGAGGTATCCGGGGGAACGACCTGCTGGACACTGCCAACACGCGCGGTCCCACAACATGCCCGGTCCTTGTCCGCCCGAGTGCACCGCTGTCCCGCCACCAGGAAGGGGAGGGAGGCCGGGCATCGGACAGCCGCGAGGACGTGACGCATGGCGCAAGCCGTACCCCAGGCGATGGGGTCGGCACAACCGCCAGAGGAGGGCTTCGAGTGGATTTCACCGGGACGCCAGGAACGCCCGGGCCGTCATTCGCTCAGCTGAAGGCGGAGGGCCGTGGGGACTGGCGCGCAGTGGCACGGGTCGCACGTCCACTCCACGCGCACCGCGGAGGACGTCTTCGAGCCCGCCGTCGCCACCACGTGCAGCGGGCCTGGGGAGAGCACCTCGTCGATGGCGGTGGTGACCCCCTGGTCATTGGTGAGGGCGGTGATGCTGACATTGGAGTCCAGGTTGGTGGCGACCACCGTCGCGCCCCGCACGAGCGCGCCGTCGGCCGCGACGACCTCCACGTGCAGTGCCAGCGGATCCGGTTGACAGGTGGACTCTGTCCGCGTGCCGCGAGGGGCGTCGTCGCACCCCGCCAGCAGCAGCAGCCCGAGGATTCCCGAGCGCCATGACCCGTGCCTCCGCTTCGCCCCCGTCCCACCCACCCGCGCCATGGAGGAGAAGGTGGGGCGGGGAGGTGTCGCTGGCAACGCGACTGTCGCGCGGAAGTCGCTCCTGTCGCGCCGGGCGTCCGGTGTTAGCTGGGCCCGGTGGCCTCGTCCCACGGCGCGCCGAGCCAGGCCTGGAACGCGGCCTTCTGCGCGTCGGTGGGCTTGTCCACCCGCACCAGGTACGCGGCCTCGGCGGGCTTCTGTCCCAGCACCACCGGCACGGTCAGCAACCGGTCGCGGCGGTAGAGCGTCACGCGCACCGTGTCGCCCGGGCGCTTGTCCTCGCAGCGCCCCACCAGCGCGGCGCCGTCCGCGCGCCAGCCGTCCAGCGCGACGATTTCATCCTCGGGATAGAGGCCGGCCTCCATCGCGGGCGAGCCCTCCAGCACCGAGGCGAGCGTGGCCTGTCCCTTCGTCGTCACGCCCAGCCAGCCCTTGGGCTTCTGCTCACTGGCCTTCACGCGGGGCGCGCTGCCGCCCTTGTCGCTCGCGGACTCGCGCGGGCGCAGGCGCAGCTCCAGACCCACGTGCGAGAACAGCGAGTAGTCCAGCTCCTCGGTGGAGCGCACCGCCCGGTCGAAGAAGGGCGTGAGGTCCGTGCCCGCCACCTCGCTGGCCAGCGCCTCCACGCCGTCCTCGGGCACCCCCGAGCCGTCGCCGTAGCGCTGCCACAGCCCGCGCATCACGTCGTCCAGGCCGCGCGTGTCCTGGGTCGCGCGGCGCAGCTCCAGGTCCAGCAGCGCGGAGACGACCTCGCCCTTGAGATAGTAGGAGATGGCGCTGTTGAGCGAGTTCTCGTCCGGGCGGTAGTGCTTCACCCAGCTCACCAGCGATGCCTCGGCCAGTGTCTGTGTCTTGCGGCCCGGCGTGGACTGGAGCGCGGTCAAAGTCTCGCCCAACCGCTGGAGGTAGCGCGCGGCGGACATGAGCCCCGCGCGGCGCACGAGCAGGTTGTCGTAGTACGCCGTGGCGCCCTCGAAGGCCCACAAGAGCGTGGTGTAGTTCTCCTGCGCGTAGTCGAACGGCACGAGCGCGCGTGGCTTCACCCGCTTGATGTTCCACAGGTGGAAGTACTCGTGCGCCGCCAGGGTGAGGAAGTCCTCCCAGCCGCGGTGCGAGCCCAGCCCGAGCCGGGGGAAGACGAGGACGGTCGACGCCTGGTGCTCCAGTCCGCCCCGGCCCTTGTCCGAGAGGTAGACGAGGAACAGGTAGCGCTTCATCGGGAGCGAGCCGCCGTACATCCGCGCCTGCGTCTCGCACACCCGCTGGAGGTCCGCGCAGAGCTTCTCCGCGTCCGGAACGCTGTCGCCCCACACCACGACGTCATGGGGCACGCCCGCGGCGGTGAAGGTCAGCGGCGTGTGTGGCCCCACCTCGAAGGGGCTGTCGATGAGCGTGTCCAGGTCCTCGGCCACGAAGGCGCCGTCCTGCTGCTCCAGCGCGCAGAAGGCTCGCCAGCCCTCGGGCGCCACCACGGTGACGTGATGCGCGAGGCGCCGCGTGGCCTCCGTGTAGAGGAAGACGGTGGCGCCGTTGAAGTAGCCGTGGCTGCCATCCAGGTGGCTGGTGCGCACCGTCAGCTCATTCGCGTAGACGCGGTAGCGCAGGGTGACGGCCTGCCCACCGGCCTGCACGCGCCACGTGCGCTTGTCCACGCGCGACACCGGCAGCGGGCGGCCTTGCGCGTCCTGCGCGGACACGTCCTGCACGTGCCGCGCGAACTCGCGCACCAGATAGCTGCCCGGCGTCCACACCGGCATCAGGGCCTCGAGCACGTCCGGGCCCGAGGGGAAGCGGGCCTCGACCTCGAAGAGGTGCGCGTGCGGCCGAGGCATGGAGACGCGATAGTGGACCGCTTCCGGCATGGACTTGTCCCTCGTGCGGATGTCCTACGGGCGCTTGGCCCGGACGAGCACGGCGCCGAAGAAGCCATCCGTGCCATGGGTGTGCGGAGCCAGTCGCAGGTACGGCCCAGGGCCCACCTTCGCGCCCAGCTCGGCGCCGAGCACCTCGGCCACCGGGCGCACCGTGAACTCCGGGTGGTGGGCGAGGAAGTGCTCGATGACCTGCTCGTTCTCCTCACGCAGCACGCTGCACGTGCCGTAGATGAGCCGGCCGCCTGGCTTCACGAGCTGGGCGAAGCGCGCGAGCAGCGTCTTCTGCCGCGCCACGTGCATGGCCAGGTCGTCGGGCGTCAGGCGGTAGCGCGCGTCCGGCTTGCGGCGGAAGGTGCCCGTGCCGCTGCACGGCGCGTCCACCAGCACGCGGTCCGCCTTGTCCTTCAAGGGCTCGAGCGCCGCGTCCACCTCAGGGCCTTCCGGCGGGATGAGCAGCGTGCGCACGTTGTGTACGCCCGCGCGGCGCGCGCGCTTCTTGAGTTCTTCCATCCGGCGCGTGTCGATGTCCAACGCGTGAAGGTCGCCGCGGTTCTTCATCTGCGCGGCGAGCTGGAGCGTCTTGCCACCCGCGCCCGCGCACGCGTCCACCACTCGGGTCGGGGGCGCATCGACGAGCATGCCCAGCAACTGGCTGCCCTCGTCCTGGATCTCCAGCCCGCCCTCGCGGAACGACTCCAGCGAGAAGATGTTGAGCCGCGTCTCCAGCACGAGCCCGAACGGCGACAGCGGCGTGGGCGTGGACTGCACCTCCTCGGCCTGGAGGCGGGCCTGGAGCGCGGTGCGGTCGCCCTGGATGGGATTGGCCCGGGCGGTGAGCGGCGCGCGCTCGTTCATCGCCTCGGCGGCGCGGGCGGCATCCTTGCCGAAGACGTCGCGGAAGCGCTCGGCGAGGAAGTCCGGCAGCGACGCTGCGATGGCGAAGCGCTCGGCCTCGGGCAGGGCCTCCAGCGCGGCGGCGGCGCTCGGCAGCGCCTCCAACACGGCGGCCTCCGCGGGGCTCAGCGCGCTGGTGCGAGCCACCATCGACGGGGACTCGCCGTACAGCACGCGCGAGGCGGCCAGCCGCATCACGTCCTGGCGCGTGGTGTCCAGCGAGTCGAAGCGCTTGTGGGCGCGGCCGAGGAGGAAGTCCACCGTGCGCTGGCGGCGCAGGAGCGCGTAGACCCGCTCGGCCACGGCGCGGCGCTCGGACGAATAGAGGTTCGTCTTGCGGCGCAGCACGAAGTCCAGGGCCCGGTCGGACAGGCGGCCCTCGTGGCGAACCAGCCCGTATGCCTCCAGGCTCGCCTGGAGCACCAGGTCCTCGCGCATGGGCCGGGTGGCGCTCTCGGCGGCGGTCGGCTTGGGCCGCTTGCCGGGGCGCTCGCCGGGCGCGCGCGACGAAGAGGGCGAGGATGCGGAGGCGTGCCGGCGGGACTGCCCGGACTTTCGTTTCATGGCCATGGAGGACTGGGGCCATCGCACCCCCAGGGCCGGGTTGACAAGCGCTGATGTGCGGGAGGCCCTTGGGGACCTTGAGTTTCCCGGAAACCCCGAAGGCAGACATGTCGGCCTGGGAGGACGTCCCACGTTGGGCCCGAGGGGGCCGGGGGAGGGGCCAGGGGCTCGTTCAGGACGAAGCCATCCTCCAGGGCCACGCAGTCCGTGGACCGGCGGAAGGCCACAGGAGCCTGGGGCGGCGCCACATTGGGGAGGCAGGGCTGACAGGTCGGCACGGGCGCGGCGTGGGCCTGCATGAGCCAGGGGCGCACCCCGAGGAGCCACCCGATGCGCATGGGGACCACGGCCATCCCTTCCGCGCGCGACGCTAGGGCGCCTTCACGTCGTAGGCGCTCAGTTCCTCGGTGCGCTCGCCTTCCTCGCGGACCTTGCCCACACCGGGCACCAGCCAGTAGGTGCGCCGCTTCCCGTCTTTCGCCTGTCCCGCGCCGTCGAGCTTGTCGCGCTGCACCTCGATGGCGTCATGGAACGTGCCCGCGGGCGTGACGACCGTCTCTCCCACCGCCACCACCTTCCACGCATAGGTCGTGGCCTTGGTGGTGGCGGTGCCATTCGGCGCGGTGACGGTTTCACGCACCACGTCCCGCTGTTCCCATGGCAGTGCCGCGGGCACCTGGGCCACGGCCTTCATCGTCGCGGGGGCCCAGGTGGTGACGCGCACGCGCGTGCCGTTCTCGAAGTCCTCTTCGCGCAGCCGCACCACCACACCCTGGGCCAGCTCGAGCTGGAACGAGTCCTCCGCGTACACGTCCCCCGTCGTCCGGGAGCGGTCCTGCACGCTGTGCACGCGCACCGCTGTCGTGCTCGTGCCCTCGACACGCTCCGGGCCCTGCACCGTCACGGTCTTCCGGAAGGTGCCCTGGACGGGGTCGGTGATCCGATACGTCCAGGTGGAGCCCGTGGTCAGCGGCCACAGGCCGTGTGGCGACGCGGGCACGGGTGTTCCGGTGGCGCCGTCGTCGGGAGCGTTGGGGTCCACGGGGGTGCCGGGCACGTCCACCGGCGCATTCCCGGGAGTCGGCTCGGTGGGGAGGCTGCCGCCGCCACAGGCCATCAGCGCTCCACTGGCCACGAGCGCGGCCGTCCATCCGAGCCTCATGCCGGGTCCTCCTTGGCGCTCTTGGGCGCCATCGCTGTCCAGCGCAGCCCCCGGAGGGGCGCTCCCACCGTGCGGCCCATGGCCGCGGCCAGCATTCCCGGCTCGGACTCCTCGACCTCCAACTCCAGCCGACGGCTGTCGAAGTCGAGGGCGCAGCTCTTCACCAGCACGTTGCGGTCGCCCAGGGCCTTGCGCAGCGCGGCCTCGGCGCCGACGAGGTCATCGGACTGCGCGCTCAGCAACAGCCGCTGCCGGGCCACCGTCTTCGCGGGCCGATTGAACAGGTCCAGGACGAACAGCAACACGGTGGTGAAGGCCGTGCCCACGGCCGCCAGCACGAGGTTCCCGTGCCCGCACGCCATGCCGAAGCCGATGACAAGGAAGAGGATGGCCGCGTCGCGCGGATCCTTCAGTCCCGAGCGGAAGCGCACGAAGCCGCCCAGCCCCACCAAGCCGAACGCCTTGGCCACGCTGTTGCCGATGACGGTCGTGATGACCGCCGCCGCGGCGCACAGCAGCACCTGGGCCTGCACCATCTCCGCGCGGGGCAGGGGATGTCCGAGCAAGGGCCGCCAGGGCCTCAGCGACAGCAGCGTCCCGATGAGCACCGCGGCCAACATGCGCGGAAGAATGGACGCCAGGGAGAAGGCGTGAAGCTCGGTCTGAACCTCTTGCATGAGGGGCGCGAACGCGGTGTCCATGTCGGCGGCCTCCTAGGATTCGAGTTGAACCGTGGGGCTCGGCTGAGTCCCGGAGCGAGGAACACGGCCCGAGCGCGCTGCTTCGCGCGCCGTGGCCACCACGGCGTAGGCATTGCGCAGCACCGGCAGGCTGCCCGGATGGGACTCCAGCGCGCGCTCCAGCAACACGCGGGCTTCGGGCCCCAGCAGCAGTCCGCGCAGCGAGGACACCACCGTGCAGGTCCACTGCCGTGCGTGGCGCGCGCGCAATCGCCAGGCGCGCGGATCATCCAAGCCATCCAGTGAGTCGATGGCCTCCTTCGTGCGTGTCGCGCCGCGCTCGCGCAGGGCCCACGCGTCGTCCGTGGTGAGCCCCGTCACGGAGCGGAGCACGAGCTTCAGTGCCTTGCCCTCGAGTTGGGCCCGAAGGGTCCGTGCCACCGGCGTGTCCAAGCCGGTGGTGCTGCGCAGCACCGCCAACCGGTCGTGTGACACCAGCTCCTGGCGCACGGCCTCGGCGCGCGGGGAGTCCAGTCCCGCGAGGCTGCGCGCGACCGCGGGATACAGCTCGCGTCGCATGCCTGCCTCGCGAACCTCCCAGGATTCTTCTCCATCCACGCCCCCCAGGCCCGCGAGCACGTCTGCAAGTCGTCCGTCGCGCAGGCCGCGCTCGCGCAGGGCCCAGGCCTCGGGTGAGGCATGGTGTGACAGGCTGGCCAGGACCTCGGACGCGGCCTGGGGATACAGCCTCATTCGCAAGGCATCCGCGCGCGGTGACGTGAGCGCCTCCAGCCCGCTCGCCACGCTCGTGGGCGTCGTCGCCGCGAGCGCCTCGCGCAAGTCCCACGCCGCTTCGTCGTCCAGTCCGAGCAGCCCGCCCGCGATGAGGGCAGGGTAGCGCTCGGCCAGGGCGAGGCGCCGCTGATGCGCGGGCAGTCCCGGAATGCGGCCCAACATCCATGCGGCCAGATGCGGCTCGCGAGGCTCCAGCGCATCCATCGCGAGGAAGAAGCGCGACTCCACATCGGCCACGGATGCCGTGCCCGGCTGCGGTGCCGGGGGCGCGGGCACGAGCCGCTGCACGGGCAGCTCGCGCTGCTCCAGCCGCGCCACCACGGCCTCCACCAGCCGCTGCTCCAACACCCACAGGGGCTGCTCGTTGTTCTCCAGGATGAGCCAGTGATGCGGATCCTTCCGGGCCATGGCGAGGAAGGACTCGCGCACGCGCACGGACAGGCCCGCGCCCGACAGGCCCTTGCGGCTGTCGGCGTCTTGCGCGCGTCCTCCCTGGACCTTGCCCAGGCGCTTGCGCAGCCGCGCCAGCTCGGGATCCACATCCACCAGGATGACCAGGTCGGGCCACAGCCCCTGGGCGGCCAGCTCGCAAGCGCCCTGCAGGGAGTCCATGGGCAGGCCCCGGCCACCGCTGCTCAGCGCGAGCTGCGAGTGCAGGTACCGGTCCGTGATGCACACCTCGCCGCGAGCCAGCGCGGGCGCCACCACCTCTTCCAGTTGCTGCGCATCGCGCGCCAGGTTGAGGAAGAACTCGGCGCGGGAGGTCATCTCCAGCAGGCGCGAGTCGCGTGTCAGCTCCCGGATGCGCCGCGCGGTGGGCGACTGCAGCTCGCCGCCCTCGCGCGCGTGCACCACCTTGTACCCGAGCCGCTTGAGCCGCGCGGCCAGCAGGTTGGACAGCGTCGTCTTGCCGCTGCCGTCGATACCTTCAAAGTCGATGAACACGGTGCCCTATCCCCCCGTCGCCCCGGCCGCGGTGAAGGCGTGGACGCGTGCCATGCCTTCCGCGAACTTGCTGTAGGCCGGCGCGCCCCCCACTTGCAGCGCCGCCAGCCACCCGGGCAGCTCCCGCCCCAGGTGCTTCACCTCGACCACCACGCGCGAATCCCTCGCCACGGGCGCGCCCAATCGCTCGAACGTCAGCGCCGTGTCGCCCAGGGCCACCTCGGGGGTGATGGCGTGGAAGCCGATGCTCCGGTCCACCGTCACTCGCCAGGTCTCTTCCGCCTGGTACACGTGCCGCTGATACGTCACCGCCAACACGGGCCGCAGGCTGCCGCCCGCGATGAGGGGCAGCAGCCGCGCGCCCCCGCGCACCGCCTGACCGAGCCGAGCGCGTGGCACCCACAGGCGCCGCTTCTGCGTCACGCCGCCACGCTCCCGCTTGACCTCCAGCACCACGCGCTCCTGGCCTCCTGCTCCCAGGTCCGGCGCGTACTCCTTCGTGCGGACCTTGAGGCAGTCCTCGGGCGTGCGCAGCGCGCGCAGTGCCAGGGGACAGCCCGGCTTGTCGAAGTAGACCGACACGATGCGGGTGGGCGGGCTCGATGTGCCCTGCATCTCCTGGGACAGACGGTCGTGGAGCGCCGCGACCTGGCTCTCCTCGAGCACGAGCTTGAACTCACGGCGCAGCCGCGTGACCTCGCCTTCGGCGAACGAGCGCATGGTGGACTCCGACTCACTGGAAGCGGGTGGCGAGTTGCAGCGACAGCTCCAGCGCGGCCGCCGGATCTCCGGGCCTTAGGGCGCGCTCCACCTGGAGCTGGACCTTGAACAGGTCGGCCAGCAACAGGTTGAGTCCCCCCACCAGCGCGTGGCCCGTCTTCGTCACCGCGTCGACGCGAAGCTGGAGCGCTTCCGCGCCGAGCACCGGTTGGAGCGCCCAGCCATGCTGCCCCAGGCCCACCAGCCACGACGCCAGGAAGAGCTGTGCGGTGAAGGGCCCCAGGGCCACTCTCCCGGCGACGCCCTCGGCGGTGAGCAGCAGCGCGCCCACCTGGAGCTGTGCGTCGGTGGAGAGCGCGTACTGGCGCGTGCCGTCGAAGACCTGCGTGAGATAGGTGCTGGCCCCCACCGTGAGGCGCTTGAGCGGCTGCACGCTGACGCGCACCGCGCCGTCCTCACTGAGGCGCTCGCCCGCGTCATCCTCCGCGCCCTGGAAGAGTCCCGCGGACACCTTGAGGCCCCAGGCTTCCTTCCACCGCGCCTCACCCATCACGCCCAGCCGACGTCCTCCCAGGTCATTCGTGTCGACGAGGTAGTCCGTCACGAGGCCGCGGCCCTGCAATGGCAGCGTCCACGAGGAGTCCAGCTCGCGCTGGAGGAAGGGCGCCTTGAACCGGCCGCCGTACAAGCGAAGCCGCTTCGAGTCGTTCGACAGTCGCACGAACGCGTCCTTCAGGATGGACTTGGAGGCGAGGTCGGCGCTCAGCTCCGCGTCCACGTTGGGGAAGGACGCCTCCACGCCCACGCGCGCGGAAGGGATGCTGAGCGAACGCGCGTAGTTCGCCCGCTCATCCGCCCGCGCTTGCGCGAAGACCCGTCCAAACAGTCGCAGCGTGTGGACGGGAGCGTC
Organism: Myxococcaceae bacterium JPH2; assembly: GCA_016458225.1. Lineage (NCBI taxonomy): Bacteria > Pseudomonadati > Myxococcota > Myxococcia > Myxococcales > Myxococcaceae > Myxococcaceae bacterium JPH2. Next base: position 117,962 of record JAEMGR010000013.1, read on the forward strand.
CGCGTCCTGAGCCGCGTCGTCGACCTTGTCCGCACCCGCCGGGTCCTCACCCAGCGAGTCCGCGGGCTTCACCTTGCGAGGTGCCGCCTTGTCCTTCGCGCCACCCGACGCACGCGGCGGGGGCTTGGACTGAGTAACCGACTCGCTGGGGTCCGGCGGAGGCCCGCCCTCATCCCGCTCCGCCCCCGCCACCGCCGGAATCCCCAGGAGGACTGCGGCGAGAAGTCCCCGCCACTCCTGTTCAGCCAACCGCCACCCCACCATTCCCCTCGCCTCCCGCCGCAGTCGCATGCCCCTGGTGCAACCAGGGTGCCTAGGGGGAGGCCTTCATGGCGGTGTGTGATGGTCGACGCGCGCACGGGCCCCGCGTCGTGATTCGGCCGTCCTCAGAGGAATGGGCGCGCCTCGGCCTGGGAAGGTTTTTTCCCTCGGAGAGCGAGGGAGCCTGTAACGGCCCCCTGTAAGAAGTGGCGCGTTACTGCCCGTTGCCGCGGTCCGGCGAGGTCTCCACCGGCGCTCCCGCCGAGGACTCCTGGGGCGCCGGGCCGGAACCTTCAGGCTTCGGAGCGGACTCGGTGGGCGCTGACGCGACCTGCTCCATCATGACGGTGGACTCCTGGGAGTCCGCGGCGGCCGTGGGAGGGGTCTCGGAGGAGACGGAGTTGACCGGCGCGGGCGCGTCGGAGGCACCCGCGGCATGGGACTCGGTGGGCACCGCGCTGCCCGCCTCGGGCACTCCGGTGGGAGCCACCTGGGTCACGGCGACAGCACGCTGGGTCTCATCCACCCGGGGCTCCGGTTCGCCTTCGCGCTTCAGGAGGTTGCGCGCACCCAGCACCAGCGCCACCACGACGCCCGCGCCGAGCAGCGCCCAGGCAAGCTCCTTGGGCGGAGGGCCGGACGCGACGGTGAAATGGGTGTGCAGCACCTTGAGCCGCGTGGTGCGGAAGCGCACGTCGACCTGCCAGGTCCCAGTCGTGGGCGGGGTGAACTCCGTGCGCCAGCTCTTGCCGTCCCGCTGCAGCGTGACGGTCTGCTGAGACAGCGCGCCCTCCTGTTGGAAGGTGACGGTGACGGGGCCCTCGAAGGAAGGGCCCTCGAAGCTGTTCACCCTCAAGGTGAGCTGGACGGGTGAGTCAGGCCGAGGATTGAGGGGGGTGATGGAGCCTTGGATCCGGTCCTCGGCGTCTTGCCAGGACAGCTCCAGCATGCCTGCGCGCCGCTCCACGGCGAGCTGATCCGTCGCTGGCGCGGCGGCTGCCTGCATGGCCCACAGCCAGACCCACAAGAGGGGTGTCCAGGAAAACCTTCTCAGACACCTTTGCCTCATCGCGGTGTGTCGCCTAGGATGCGCTGCTTTGACGCCTTCCACCGAGTTCGCTCCCCCCGGCGAGACCCCGGGATGAACCCTCAATCTTTCGGGAAATACCAGCTCCTTAAGAAGCTCGCCACCGGTGGCATGGCCGAGGTCTGGCTTGCGCGCCAGATGGGCATCGAGGGCTTCCAGAAGAACCTGGTAGTCAAGCGCATCCTCCCGCATCTCGCGGAAGACCGCGAATTCGTGGAGATGTTCCGCAACGAAGCGTTGATTGCGGCGCGCTTCAACCATCCGAACATCGCGCAGGTCTACGAGTTCGGCGAAGCCAACGGCACCTACTACATCGCCATGGAGTTCATCCACGGCGAGGACCTGGGCCGTGTGATGCGCAAGGCGTACAGCTCGAACCAGTGGATCGCGCGTCCGCTGGCCATCCGCATCGTCGCCTCGGCCTGCGAGGGCCTGTACTACGCGCACACGCGCATGGATGACGCGGGACGTCCCCTGAAGGTGGTGCACCGGGACATCTCACCGCAGAACATCCTCATCAGCTTCGACGGCTCGGTGAAGCTGGTGGACTTCGGCATCGCGAAGGCGGCGGATCAGGCCTCGCTGACCAAGTCCGGCGCCATCAAGGGCAAGTTCGCGTACATGGCGCCCGAGCAGGCCGCGGGCCGGCCACTGGACGCGCGCGCGGACATCTTCGCCATCGGCCTGGTGCTGTACGAGCTGCTCACCGGGCATCGGCCGCTCAAGCGGGACTCGGAGCTGGCCACGCTCCAGGCCGCCATGGAGTGCGCCATCCAGGTGCCCTCCGCCGTGGCGGACGTGCCGGAGGACATGGACGCGGTGGTGATGCGGGCGCTGGCGAAGAACGCCGACGACCGCTACCGCGAGGCCCGCCAGTTCCAGACGGCGCTGGAGGAGCTGCTCGTCAGCCAGCGTTGGGTGGCCGGCTCGGTGCAGATCTCCGAGCTGATGGAGACGCTGTTCGCGGACCGGCTGGAGGAGGAGCGCAAGCAGGGCCAGTTCGTGCCGGTGGATGAAGAGGCGAGCAGCTCGGGCTCGAGCCCTCCCGCCGCGCCAGACCGGGGCCGCAACCGCCCGGCCACCATGGACATGAGCTGGGAGGCTCCTCCGGGTGAGTCGTCCCCGCGCGATCGCTCGAGGGCCTCGTCTCCGTCGCGCACGGCGGTTCCGCGCCGCAGCAGCGTGGCCCCGGCCGTCCAGCCCGAGGAGCCCAACGAGTGGGAGGCCCCCTCGGGCACGGGTGTCGAGGTGCCGCCTCGGCGCCGCACCAACGTGGCGGAGCCCGCGGCTCGCCGGGGCACGTCCACGTCCAATCCCAACGCCACCCAGGTGGCGCGCACCAGCTCGCGCTCGGACCTGAGCCGCGCGGGGGGCGCGGAGCCTTCGTCTCCGCCCCGGCGCACGCAGTCGCGCGTCGCGCCCGCGGCCGAGGAGTCACCACCGCCGCGCTCACGCTCGGGCGTGCATCCGATGGACGAGGAGGCGGACGACGAGCGCACGATGTTGCCGCCGCCGGAGCCGCCGCCGCGCCGCCGCACGGGCATGGTGCAGGCCGCCGCCGAGTCGGAGCCGCCTCGGCGCCGCACGTCCAGCCGCGTGGATCAAGTCGCGGCCGCGCCGCGCGCCCGCCCCGCGCCCCGCGACGAGGATGCCGAGGAGTCCGCGCGCCGTCCCGAGCGCGTCATCGCCGCCGACGACCGGAAGATGCGCCGAGGCATCGAGTTCCGGAACGTCGCGATGATTGGCTTCATCGTGGGCCTGCTCGGCGTGCTCGGGGTGTTCCACAAGCCCATCCTCAAGGTGCTCAACTCGACCGCCTCGGACGGGCAGGGTGTGTGGCTCACGGTGAACACCAACGAGAAGGTCAAGGTGTCCGTGAAGCACTCCGAGCGCTGCAGCGCGGCCGAGCCCGTGACGGTGCTGGGCTTCGCGCCATTCACGCGCAAGGACGGGGCGCACCTGCAGGACACGCTCATCCTGGAGAACGAGGACCGGGGCATCTACGTCGAGGATCCGGACGTGCTCGCCTTCGGTGAGCCCGGCGACGTGAAGGTCCTGGACCGCACGTTCAAGGATGGCAACCTCCGCTTGAAGATCACCCCCAAGGGCCTCACGGGGTTGGTCATCATGCGCGACAATCAGCGCGTGGGCCTCCCCGGCAGCCAGCTGTCGCTGATGGAGGGCAAGCAGAAGCTCGAGCTGCGCGGTCCCAAGTTCAAGGACCCCGTCTTCTTCGAGGCCATCATCAAGCCGGGGGAGACGACCGAGGTCACCCTGGACGTCACCTCCGCCCTGGGTCAGTAGCGGGGCAGGGCGGGGTCGACCGTCCGCGCATACAGGTCGATTCCGCCGCGCAGCGACACCGCCTCCAGCCCGCGTGACAGCAGGTACGCGGTGCCGTCCAGGCTGCGCACGCCGTGGTGGCAGTAGACCACCACGGGCCGGCCTCGGAGGGCGTCCAGCTCGTCGTCTCGCTCGGCCAGCTCCGGCAGGGGAATCAGCACGGAGTCGGGCAGCGCCACCATCTCGTGCTCCTCGGGGAACCGCACGTCGAGCAGCGCGGGGCGCGACTCGACGGGGCCCGCGAGCAGGCGCGCGAGGTCGACGGGCATGATTTCGGGGATGGGCATGGACAGCGTCCTCGGGCGCGCGGGCGTTACCCGCCGGTGGAGCAGAAGCGTTCGGTGTCGACCAGGTCGATGCGGGCGCCGGGCGCGCAGGTCGGGCAGTTCGGATCCCTCCGCGAGCGCAGCTCCAGGAAGCGTGAGCCGAGCGCGTCGAAGGTGAGCAGCCGGCCCACGAGCGGCTCGCCCTGGCCGAGGATGAGCTTGATGGCCTCGGTCGCCTGCAGCAGCCCGATGACGCCGGGGAGCACGCCGAGCACGCCCGCTTCGGCACACGAGGGCGCCAGCTCCGGCGGCGGCGGGGCGGGGTAGAGGCAGCGGTAGCAGGGGCCCTGCCCGGGGAGGAACGTGGTGACCTGCCCCTCGAAGCGGAAGATGGAGCCGTGGATGTTGGGCTTGCCCGTGAGGACGCAGGCGTCGTTGAGCAGGTAGCGCGTGGGGAAGTTGTCGCCCCCGTCGAGCACCAGGTCGAACCCCTCCAGGATGCGCAGCGTGTTGGCCGCGGTGAGCCGCTCCTGGATGGGCACCACCTTCACGTCCGGGTTGAGGGCCTCCACGGCGGCGCGCGCGCTCGCGACCTTGGGCTGCCCCAGGCGCTCCTGCGTGTGAATCACCTGCCGCTGCAGGTTGCTCAGGTCCACCACGTCCGAGTCGACGATGCCCAGCGTGCCCACGCCCGCGGCGGCCAGGTACAGCGCGGCGGGAGAGCCGAGCCCCCCCGCGCCCAGGAGCAGCACGCGCGCGCCGAGCAGCCGCGCCTGCCCTTCCTCGCCCACCTCGGGGAGCATGAGGTGGCGGCGGTAGCGCTCCTTCTGCTGGGCGCTCAGGACAACGGGCTTCTCCACCGGCAGGGCCGCGTCGCTCCACCGGTTGAACCCACCCGCCAGGGAGGCGACGTTGACGTAGCCCATGTCCCGCAGCGTCTTGACCGCGAGCGCCGAGCGCGTGCCGCCCGCGCAGTACACGACGAGCGACTCGTCCCGCTGGGCACGCTCCTCGATGCGCAGCTCCAGGAATCCTCGGGGGATGTGCTGGGCGCCGGGCAGCCGTCCCCCCGCGTACTCGTCCGCCTCCCGCACATCCACCAGCTTCACGGGCGTCCGAGCGTCCAGGAGCTGGCGCAGCTCCTCCACGGAGACCTCGCGAATCTCCAACTTCACTGCCGCCAGGAGCTCTCGGAAGGTGGGCGCCATGTCCGCCGGGTATAACCCGGGGCTCGGGGGGCGTCCTCCTGTTGAAGAAGGGGGCGCTCCGGCGTGCGGCCGCTGGTTTTCAGCGGGCCAGGGCGTTATGAGGCTTTTTTCAGAGGAGACTCAAGGACATGGATACCACCGCTTCCACGCCCACCACCGCGCCGGCTTTCCAGCCCAGCCCCGAGGTTCCGGTTCGCCTGTCGAGCGCCGCCATCGCCCAGGTGAAGTCCGTCATCCAGGCCCAGGGCTTCGAGGGCTACTACTTCTCCATCCGCGTCGTCCCCGCCGGCTGCAGCGGCCTGGGCTACGACCTGAACCTGGTGAAGGAGTGCAAGGCCGGCGACTCCATGTGGGAGCAGGACGGCGTGAAGATCGCCACGGACGCGCTGAGCGCCAACTACCTGCTGGGCACGGAGATTGACTACGTCTCCGCCATCACTGGCGCGGGCTTCAAGTTCACCAACCCGAACGCGAAGTCCTCCTGCGGCTGCGGCACGTCGTTCACGACCTGAGCCGCGCCGTCTCACGATGACAACTCGCGGGCCGGAAGCGGGTGCCAATGGCGCCCCTCCCGGCCCGTGGTGTTTCAGGCTCCCGCGAACGGGGGCATCACCTTCAGCCAGGACTGGCTTTCCTTCTGGCGCGCGATGCGCTGGGCACGCCGGGCCTCGGCCTCGGCGAAGGCGGCCCGCTCGGAGTCCGTCTCCAGGATGAGCCCGGGCACAGGCACGCGCTGGCCCGCGCTGTCCAACGCCACGAAGGTGAGCAGGGCGCTGGTGGTGAGGTGCCGCTCGCCCGTCAGCGGATTCTCCGCGTGCACGGTGACGCCCACTTCCATGGACGTGCGGAACGTGGCCAACACGCGCGAGTGCAGCAGCGCAATCCACCCCACGCGGATGGGGGCGTGGAAGTGCAGGTCATCCATGGACGCCGTGACGACGACTTCGCGGCAGTGGCGCTGGGCCGCGATGGCGCCGCAGATGTCGATCCACTGCATCACCTTTCCACCGAACGCGGCATCCAGATTGTTGGCGTCGGGCGGAAGGATGAGCTGGGTCATCACCACTTCCGAGTCGCGGGACTTCTTGGGCGTCATCGAATGCACGGGTACACCTGTGATGCGGCGTGACGGAGGCCCGTCAGGCCAGGAAGGAAGACACGCGGTCGAGGAACTCCTCGCGGCCGCGGCCTCGGCGAATGTCTTGCTGGGACACGTCCAGCACCAGGCAGTCCACGCCGTACTTCTCCTGGAGCACCTGGGGAAAGCTCGTGTAGTAGCCGTTGAGCCCGCGAAGGAAGTCGCGCCCGATTCCCTTCTCCTCCTCGCGCCCGCGCGTGCGGATGCGGTCCAGGAGGATGTCCACGGAGCCCACCTCGAAGCAGATGACCTTGTCGGGCCGGACGATGTTGCGCGACAGCCGCTGGAAGTACTCGTAGTACAGGTCCAGCTCCGAGTCCGTCAGGTGCCCCAGTCCGTGCAGGTACTTGGCGAAGATTTCGGGGTCCTCGTAGAGCGTCCGGTCCTGCACGCAGCTCTTGCGCACCGAGTGGATGAGCTCGTGATGCTCCACGCGCCGGATGAGGAACTCCAACTGGAGCGTGAACGACCACCGCTTCATGTCGGTGTAGTAGTCACGGAGGAAGCGGTTGTCGATGACGGGCTCGTCGAACAGCTCGAAGCCGAAGGACTGGCTGAGCATCTTCGCGGCCGTCGTCTTGCCCGCGCCGATGTTCCCCGCGAGCGCCAGGAAGCGCCGGGACAGCGGCGCCTTGGTGCGCACCGTGTTGCGCGGCTTGCGCGCGGGAGTCTCGGGCGGGGCGGGGGACGGAGTCGGCTCCGGAGTGGCAGCGGGAGCCGGCGGGGGAGGGGACGCGACCGAACGCGGGCGCTTGCGTGCGCTGGGACGGGGCATAGGGGCCCTGGGGCTTAACCCGGCTTGCTGAAGGCGTCCATTCGTTGGCGCAGCAGGTCGGGTCGGTCGGTCATGACTCCACCCACTCCCTCCCGGAGCAACAGGTCCATCTGCTCCGGGTCATCCACCGTCCACACGTTGATCCACTTGCCCCTCGAAGCCACCCAGGCGAGCAGCTCCGCGTCCACCAGCCGCACGTCGCCGAAGAACAGCGGCATGTCGAGCACGTGGTAGCGAGTGTCGTCGGGCGGCACCTCGCCTGCCTTCAAGCTGAGCACGGCGGCGGCCAGGGCATCGCGCGGGTAGAAGTGGCACGCCTCAGGAAGGGCGTGGACGAGCCGCTCGCCCACCGCGTCCAGCTCACTGCCCATGCAGACCCTGTCCACCGCGCCCTCTTCGCGCAGGAGCGCCGCGAACACGTGCTCGATGCCCGGCGTGTCCGGCTTCACCTCGACGTTGAGGCGCAGCGCGGGGAAGGCGCGCAACACCTCGCGCAGCGTGGGCAGCCGCACGCCCTGACCTCGGAAGGGGAAGTGGGCGCCGTCATCGGGTGTGAAGCCGTGCCCCGCGTCCAGGCGCTGAAGCTCGGCCAGCGTCAGCGCGGCCAGCGGCCCCTTGCCGTCCGTGCAGCGCTCCAGCGTCTCGTCGTGCGCCACCACCAGCTCGCCGTCGCGCGACAGGTGGACATCCAGCTCCAGCATGTCCGTGTGGTCGCGCTCCACGGCCTGGCGGAAGGCCACCAGGGTGTTCTCCGGCGCGAGCAGTGCGCCGCCTCGGTGGGCGATGTGCAGCGTGGGCTTCAGTCCGTGGAGGAAGGCGGGGCGAGACGTCATGGGATGAGGACGATGTTGCCGAACTGCGAGCGGTCTTTCAGCAATCGATGCGCGTGTGCGGCATCGGCCAGCGGGAGTGTCCGGTCCAACACGGGCCGCAGCTTCTTGTCCTGCACCAGCTTGAGCACGCGGAACAGGTCGCCCTTGGAGCCCATGGTGGAGCCCAGGAGCGAGATGCGCTTGTAGAAGAGGACCCGCAAGTCGAGCTTCACCTCATGGCCGGACGTGGCGCCGCAGGTGACGAGCCGGCCCCCGTACGGCAGGCACGCCACGCTCTTGTCGAACGTGGCCGCGCCCGTGTGCTCGAAGACGACGTCCACCATGCGCCGCGAGGTGAGGCGCTTCACTTCCTCCAAGAAGTCCTTCTCCACGTAGTTGATGGTGTGGTCCGCGCCCAGCTCGCGGGCCCGCCGCAGCTTCTCCTCGGTGGAGGCCGTGGCGATGACGGTGGCGCCCATGAGCTTGCAGATCTGCACCGCCGCGCTGCCCACACCCGAGCCCGCCGCGTGCACCAGCACCGTCTCCCCCGGCTCGAGTTCCGCGCGGCGCACCAACATGGTCCACGCGGTGAGCATGGTGAGCGGCAAGCAAGCAGCCTCCGCGAACGTCAGCTCCTTGGGCTTGGGCAGAATGTTCTGGCGCGGCACGCTCACGTACTCGGCGTAGCCGCCGCGCACATGCTCCCCAAGCAGCCGGTAGTGGCGGCACAGGTTGTCCTCGCCGCACAGGCACCGCTCGCACGCGCCGCACGAGAGCCCTGGGTTCACGAGCACCTCGGTGCCCGGCGCCACGTCTGTCACCTCCGCTCCTACCTGCTCCACCACCCCCGCGATGTCGCTCCCCAACACGTGCGGCAGCTCCAGCCGCAGCCCCGGCCAGCCCTGGCGAACCCACACGTCCAGATGGTTGAGCGCCACCGCCTTGACCCGGACCCGCACATCGCGCGCGCCCACCGGTGGGTCGGGCATTTCCACGACTTGAAGGACTCCCTCGTCTCCGTGCTGCTGGAACGCCACGGCCTTCATTTGGATGTCTCCCGGGTTCACTGAAGTGTCACCGGCAGCATGGCGCAGCGTTCCTTGCCGCCCCCCGCGAGGCGCCGGTATAAGGCCCGACATCCTCAGGCCGACCGGCGTCGGACTTCAAGAATCGCGGCGCCCCAACGAATAGGAGACTTCAGTGATGGAACTTCGAAAGGCGCTGGGCGCCGCAGCGGTGGTTGCGGCCACCGCGATGATGGTTTCGGCGGGATGTTCGGGGCGCGATGAAGAGAACCCCGAGCCAGGGAACCCGGGTTGCACCGGCGTGTGCAGCCAGGATGCCGGGTTCGATGCCGGCGTGGACGCGGGCGTCGATTCCGGCGTGGACGCGGGCACGGATGCCGGGAGCAACACGGGCCCGACGATCGCGGAGATCCGCAAGCTCAAGTTCGCCACGCCCGTGACCCTCCACGACGTGGTCATCACCAGCATCGAGTACGAGAAGCTCAGCGACCAGAACGGCAAGGACTTCCGTTCGCGCTTCTGGGTGACGGACCCGGCGCGCCCCACCGAGGGCATCTTCGTCGACAAGTTCTACAGCGACACGCCCGTGGACTACCACCCGGCCGTGGGTGACAAGATCGACGTGGAGGGCTTCGTCAACACGGATCTCCCGTACGAGCAGTTCCGCGCCTATCGCCAGAAGGTCGTCAACGACTTCAAGAACTCGAAGATTCTGAAGATCACCCTCAAGGAGAAGGCGTCGCGTCCGGCGGACAACGTCGTGACGGTGCAGAACCTGAAGGACGCGATGCAGGCCTCTGGCCAGGCGGACGCCGGCTACGCGGGGACGCGCGTGCACCTGACGGGCGACATCGCGATGACGAACCCCACCCCGGCGGCGTTCGCGCGCGTGGACGCGCCCGGCACGGACGGCGGCCCGGCGACCTTCTACGGCTTCGAGGTCGCCGACGGCATCCTCGTCAACCACGTCAACACCCGCGACCAGCACCTGTCGGACGGTGGCACGGTGGTCCGGTGTGACTGGCAGGCGGCGGTGAGCAACGGCGGCACGGTCCGGTTCCCCAACGGCATCAGCGGCGTCTGGGACACGTACTCGTTCTCCCAGTGCGATGGCACCGACTCCAACACAGATGTGCTGACCTGCCACCGCCAGAACGGCTCGGTGCCGGGCTCGACCAAGAAGTTCACCTACGTCATCTACCCGGATGACTGCGGCGACGTCGTCGGCGAGTTCGACGCTGGGACCCCTCCGTAGTCCCTCGGGCGTGGGCCGGCCAGTCGCGCCGGCCCGCTCCGCATGCCGCCCCTCGCGCCTGTCGCGGGGGGCGGTTTTTTATTTCCAGGGGGCCCCTCCTGGATCCAGGCTGTCCGTCGGGAGCCGCCGCTGCTCCCCCTGACTCCTGATTGCAGGTAAGCTCCGGAAAAGGTCCACCGTTCAACCTGAAGGCACACCCAAGTTCCCGTGAGCTCGCCCCAGACGGCCATTCCGTTCGGAAAGTACCTCCTCATCAAGCGGCTCGCGGTGGGAGGGATGGCCGAGCTGTTCCTGGCCCAGGAGCCGCCCAATCCCGAGTTGGTGGTCCTCAAGCGCATCCTCCCGTACCTCTCGGAGGAGCCGGAGTTCGTCCAGATGTTCCTGGACGAGGCGCGCATCGCCGCGCAGCTGCACCACCCCAACATCGTGCAGGTGCATGAGCTGGGGAAGCTGGGCGAGAACATCTTCATCGCCATGGAGTACGTGGAGGGCGTGGACCTTCGGCGCGTCATGTCCGAGGAGTCCAAGTTCGGCGCCGCGATTCCGTACGGCGTGGCGGCGCGCATCTGCGCGCAGGTGGCGGGCGGGCTCGACTACGCGCACCACAGCCGCGGCGTGGATGGGCGCCCGCTGGAGCTGATCCACCGGGATGTCAGCCCGCAGAACGTGATGATTGCCTACGACGGGCGCGTGAAGCTCGTCGACTTCGGCATCGCCAAGGCCGGCGCGTTCATGGAGCGCAGCAAGCCCGGCGTCATCAAGGGCAAGTTCCTGTACCTGGCGCCCGAGCAGGTCATGCAGGAGCGGCTGGACCACCGCGCGGACATCTTCGCGCTGGGCTCCATGCTGTACGAAATCAGCACCGGCCGGCAGCCCTTCGCCAAGCCCACCACCGAGGGCATCCTCTACGCCATCCGGTACGAGGACCCCTCGCCGCCGCACCTGATGCGCCCGGACTATCCGGAGGCGCTGTCGCGCATCGTGATGCGCTGCCTGACCAAGGACCGCGCCCAGCGCTACCAGCGCGCCGCGGACGTGCAGGCGGACCTGGACGCGTTCCTCGCCTCGGGCACGCTGCGCCAGAGCACCGACGTCGCCGATTACATCTCCCGCCTGCTCGGGGAGGAGGAGGAGCGGACCATCCTCCACATCCCGCTGGCGGCGCCCACGGGGCGCAAGGACGCCACGGTGCCGCTGTCGGCCCAGCGGTCCAATCCACCCATCTCCGCGGAGCCCACCGCGCCCATGTCGCGGCCCTCGCCCACGGTGCCGCCGCCGCGCCCGCCCGTGGCCACGCCCACGCCTACGCCGGGGGCTCGCTCGAGCAGCACGACGGTGCCCCTGCCGCCCGCGGGCCTCACCGCGCGCCCGGTGCCGCGCCGGCCCACGCACGAGACGCTCAGCGCCCCCGACTACGACAGCGAGCCGGAGCCCGCCACGCAGATGGCGCGGCCGCGAGACCTGCCCACGGCGGACCCTGGCGACGACGAGGAGGAGTCCACCGCCATCCGCACCGTGCCGCTCACCGTTCCCACGAGCGACGACGCGGAGAACGGGGACGGCGAGTTCACCGTTCCCTTGCGCAAGCGCCCGCGCATCGATGAGGTGCCCACCCGGCCCATGCCGGGCCCCGGCCGCCGGAGCATGACGCCCGACGAGCGCCCGGGTCCGCCCGTGCCCTCGCGCGTGCAGGAGTCCCCGGTGGGGCAGGCTCGTGCCACGCCGGATGCCCTGCGCCCGCGGCGTGCGACGAACCCGGCCTCGCCGCCTGCGTCGCCACCGCGCCGCTCCTCGGAGGAAGAGGACGAAGACGACGGCTCTGGAACGCTCTCGCTCACCCAGCCTGTCCAGCGTCCTTCTTCCCACCGGGACGATGCGCGCACGCAGGACAGCGCCATCACCCCGCCGGTTCCCGCCTCCACGCCTCGCGCGAGCCGGACCACGGGCCCTCCTCGGCCCGCGCCCCTGGATGAGCCGTCGCTGCCCACGGGCGTGAGCCTGTCGGGCGCCACGGACCCGAACTCGTTCGCGGGCACGGGGGGGCTGGATGACGATGACGACGAGTCCACCGTCGGTTCGTCGGAGGCCTTTGCCCGCCGCTCCGAGGATGACGAGGAGCGCGACACGCTGGCCCAACCCTCGTCGCCCTCGCGCGGCATCCTGGGCATCGTCCTGCTGGTGGGCGGCGGGCTGCTGTTCTTCCTGCTCGCCGCGGGCATCTTCTGGGCGCTGAACTCCCCGGCATCCTCCGAGCCGGAGCCGCTGCTCCCGGAAGTGGGCCAGGCGACGGCCATCGTCCCGCGCGGCGCCGAGCCTCGACGAGCGCCCGAGGTGGTGAGTCCTCCTGTCGTCACCGCGCCCGCGACGTCGGAGGGCGTCGACGCTGGAGCGCAGGACGCGGGTTCGATTCCCGCGGCCGAGAGTCCTCCCGCCGTGGTCGCGGCGCCCGATGCGATGGATGCCGGCGTTCCGACGCCGCAGGTGGCCGCGGCGCCCGTTGCCACCGAGGCCACGGTGCTCTTCGACGCGCCCGCGAAGACGATTCTCAGCCGGCCGGGCGGCGCCCGCCTGCCCATCAACAAGGTGCTGACCCTCCCCACGGGCCCCTTGCGCGTGAGCTTCGACTGCCCCGGACGGCGCGCACCTCGGGGCACTGAGACCTACGTCATCCGACCCGACTCGGGGGAGGCCCAGGTGCTCAAAATCTCCTGCAAGGTCCGACGCTAGTCGCATCGGACACTTGCTCGTATGGGCCATCCTCCTCCTGGGGAGGACAAGTGGGACCGGGTGGGGTTGAGTGCCCTTAAGTCGTTGGAATCCCTCGGCTTTCTAGCAGGCGAGCGCGTTTACACGTGTCAGACGGGTCCGTAGAATCCCGCCCCACGTCATGGCGCCCTCGAAGAAGCAGAAAAGCGTAGTGAAGAAGCGGAGTTACACGGCCGGTCGCGTCGTTCGGCAGAGCCCCGTGGACCCCGAGCCGAACCGCTTGGTGAAGGTGTGGCGGCGGGTGCTCGAGCGCCGTCTGCGCACGCGCATGCGCGCGAAGGTGGCGGTCGAGATCCACGACAACACGCACACGATGCTCACGTTCCAACGTCAGCGGGCGTTGTGGCGGCTGCGGCTGCACCACATGTTCCTGGCCGCGCCGGATGAGGTGCTCCAGGCGCTCGCCAGCTTCGTTCGGAAGGGGGACCCGGACGCCAGTGCGCTCCTGGACAAGTACATCGAGCGCAACCGGGTGTTCATCCGGCGCCTGTCCCCGGCGCAGATGCGCCGACGCATCCGGTTGGAGCCGGTGGGACAGCACCACGACCTCTTGCGCATCTACGAGCGGCTCAACGAGCGCTACTTCCAGAGTCGCATCGACGCGGCCATCACCTTTGGCCCGGCGCCTCGGGTGAAGGCGCCGCGCAAGAGCATCAAGATGGGCTCGTACTCGGCGGACTCGAAGGTCATCCGCATCCACCCGGCGTTGGACCAGCCCGTGGTGCCCCGGTACTTCGTGGAGTGGATCGTCTTCCACGAGATGCTCCACCACGTGTACCGCGCGCGGCGGGGCGAGGACGGGCGGCGGTGCATCCACCCGCCGGCGCTGATGGCGCACGAGAAGCGCTTCCACGACTACTCGCGCGCGCTGGCCTGGGAGAAGGAGAACCTGGACCTGCTGCTGTGCGCCGGCATGGCCCCGGCTTGAGGCAGACGGTGGAAGCCCCTGAGGCCCAGCGGCTCAGGGGAGGATGAGGCCGCCTGGGCTGCGCCGCTCCGTCGGGAGCGGGGCCCCGGTGGCCGGCGCGGTGGGCTCGGTGTCCTCGGAGAGGGAGCCGGCCGCCGCCAGGGCGAGCACCTTCTGGAACAGCGTGTGCGCGAAGCTGGAGAAGGGCTCGTCGGGCCCGTGGTAGAGGCGCCGCGCCTCGCCCCGCGCCACCTGGGCTTCGTGCGTGCGGTCCGTGTGCTCGAAGAAGCGGGCCATGTGCCACAGGCGCAGGCCGTAGCGGCGGCGGACCTCCGGAGTGAAGAACGCGCGGGCGGCGCCGAGCACCATCTGGTGGAGCTGCTCCTGACGCTGCCCTTCGCTGAGGGCGAGCGGGCTGGAGGTGAGCGAACCCACTTGGGCGAGGAGCTGGCGCGTCTCGAGTTCTGGAGGCAGCCACTCGGCCACCTCAGGGGTGCTGTGGAGCTGGTAGCCCGCGAGGACGTGGCGCGTGTCATCGGGCTCGGGCGAGGGCGGGGCGGCGGGCTCGGCGCGGGGCTGCACGCCGTGGTGGCGCAGCATCGTGTCCAACTCGGCGGGGAAGGGCGTGTGCGACCGGAGGTTGGCGCCGGCGGCTTCGGCCAGCAACGCGGCGCCTTCCTCCTGTGACACCTCCACGCCGTACCGGTTCTCGTGCCCGAGCTTGAGCATGCGGCGCACTTCGGCGCGGCTCGTGTCGACGCGGGTCAGCTTGAGCACACCGCGCTCATCCGAGACGACGGCCTGCGCCACCTCCATGCCGCCGCGGATGGGGCGCGACAGCAAGAGGCCGAACTCGCCGTCCGAGGACATCAGCGTGACGAGCGCGGGCAGGGTGTCGGTCGTGGGCGCTGGCTGGGGTGGCCCGGGCGCAGCGGGGCGCGGTGCCTCGGCCACGGCGACGCCGCGCGAGCGCAGGCGGTACAGCGCCTTCTTGGCGGTCTTGGCCAGGGACTTCATCGAGGAGGCGGCGAGGGCCTCGGGCAGCACGGCGTGTCCGTCCACGACGGCGCCTTCCAGCACCGCGGCGGCCAGGGCCTCGGGGAGGGCTTCCACGTCGGCGGCGGTGAGCGAGGCGGTGTCTCGAACGAGCGCGCGCGCCCGGTCCACGGCATCGGGAGGGAAGGCGGGCAGCGGCGTGCCGGCGCGCAGCGCATCCAGCAAGGGGCGGGGCTCGGTGGGCGAGGGGCTCATGTGCGTCCCCCTTCTACCGCACGTCGAGCGGAATCGCGGTCTCGGCGCGGAGCCGCCGCCCAGCAGGCCACAGTCGCAAGGGCTCCAGGGTCAGCGGCGACGCACGAGCCAGCTCGAGCCGGCGTGCTCGGCGATGACGAGTTCGGACTGGAGCCTTGCGCCGAACACTCGCGATGGGTGCACGCCCCGGACGAGGAAGTGATCGTACCAGTCGCCCTCGGTGTCCCAGCGCATGTCCTGCGGGCGCCACTCGGAGGGGAAGGTCGGCGGCGCCTCGTCCCGGTAGCGCAGCGGCGAGTGGGGCGTGGAGGCGAAGGTGAAGTTGGGCACTCCGCCGCGAACGCGCGCCAGCACCGCGGCGCTGTGCAGGAAGACGGGGAAGCGCACCACGCGCGAGCCCGGGTCGAACACGAGCCCCATGACCTTGGGGCGCGACGCGGTGGCGGCGGCCAGCGCGTCCCACTCGGACGCCTCGCGCGAGAAGGCTCGGAACCCCGATGCCATCACCCCGGCCAGGAGCAGCGCGCACGCAGCGGCGGCCAGCCGCAGCGGACGCCACGTGTCCGGCGCGGCGGCGGGCATGGCGATGATGAGCAGGGCCGCCGCCAGGTGGGCGTAGCGCGTGTTGAGGTAGTAGACGTACCCGCGGATGTCGAAGGGCAGCAGGAAGAAGAGCGCGAGCCCCAGCAGCCCAAGCCCCAGCAGTCGGAATCGCGCCACGGAGCCCTCGGCGCGCGGGCCGGGCCGGACGAAGCCCAGCACCCAGCCTCCGAGCGCCACCGCGCCCACCGCGTACAGCGGCCAGCGGTCCGAGCCGTCATGGAACGTGTTGGCGAGGACCTGCAGGAACTCGGCGCGGTTCTGCTCGAAGCCCTTCCACGCCAGGTTCTGCGGCGAGAGCGGCGGACCCCAGGCGTGCCACGGTGCTCCCGGCTGGATGTCCGGCGCGTCACCGAATCTCAGCACCACCCAGGCGAGGAACAGCGCCACCCCAGGCGTCACGCCCAGGAGCGCTGCCACCCGAGGACGCACGCGGTCCATGAGCCGAGCCGCCTGGGCATCCTCCGGCACCGGTGTGGTGAGCAGCAGCCAGGGCAGGCCCACCGCGAGGAATCCAAAGGCCTGCACGTGGAAGAGGAGCACCGCGACCAGGCACGCCGCGAGCCCCACGGCCCAGGCTCGGCGGCGAGGCACATCCGTCAGCGTCCGCACGAACAGGCCGCAGCACAGGAACGTCAGCGGGAGCGCGGCGAGGTAGTTGATGAAGCCCCAGCCGAAGCTGTCCCCATACGCCAGCGGCAGCGCGAGCAGCGCGGGCCACGCGGGGCGCCCCAGCGAACGCAGGAGGAACGCCAGGCTCAGCGGGAGCCCCACCACGTAGGCGGTGAGGAAGACGCGGTTGGCCAACTCCAGCGGCAGCAGCCAGTTCAGCGCGCTGACCAGGTAGTAGTACCCGAGGTAGGGCGTCAGCGCGTGGCGCGCGGCGAAGAGCTGGGGATACAGCGTGGTGGGGTCATCCAGCCGGTGCAGGACCGAGATGAGGTACAGGTGCTGCGGCAGGTCCACCATGGGCAGCGCGCGGGACACCCACAGCGGAAGGGCACCCAAGAAGAGCGCGGCGACGGTGACGAGGCGGTCGGTTCGGTTCGGCACGGGAAATGGGCGCGGACTGTATGCGGCGGTTCCCCTCCGAGCGAGCGGCCCTTGCGCCCTCGCGGGGTAGGCAAAGGTGGGGCCGCTGTTCTTGGCACTGGGGCGGGCGCTGGGGTATAGGCGCACCTGTAGCAGGGGACGGCGACTGTCCCCGGCGAGGAGAGCGGACATGACGCGCATCGCGGCTGTGCTCACGGCGGGACTGCTGGCGGGTGGCCTGTTGGGCGCGCCGAGCAGGGCGGATGCCTGCGAGGCCCACGCGAAGGCCGCGGCAACCGCCACCGAGCCTGCCTCCCCCGAGGCGAAGCCGGCCGAGAAGTCCGAGGCGGCACGTCCGCTGGACGCGGTGGATCAGCTCCTGTCGGCCAAGTGCTCCTGCGGGAGCAAGGCGGACTGCACCTGCAAGAAGGGCGCGTGCGAGTGCAGCAAGTGCAAGGGCCGCCACCCCACGCGCCAGGTGATGGACGCGCTGCGCGGCCGCACGCCGGAGCCCAAGCTCCAGGACGCGCGCTACGACGCGTCCGCCGGCATCTTCATCTAGGCGTCTGCGCCGAGCCCTTCTGGGCCTTCACCACCAGCAGCGGCGGGAGCGAGACGCGCTCGAAGCGCACCATCCCCGCCGCGCTTGCCGCCGCCTTGAGGGAAGCCTCGGTGCGTGGATGAAGCCCGGCGCTCCGATGGAGCGCGGCAGCGGGGCGCCCCGGCGGCAGATAGGTGGCCGCCACCCAGCGGCCCTCCGGGCGCAGCACGCGGGCCACCTCCAACAGCAGCCGGCCCAGGTCCTCCACGAAGTGGAGCGAGCCCGCCATCAACACCGCGCCCAGGGACGCGTCCTGGAAGGGAAGGGCAGGAGCCTCGGCGCGCAGGAAGTCCACCGCCGCGCCGTCCTCGCGCGCCTGCGCCACGCCCTCCTCCAGCATCGCCCGTGACACGTCCAGGCCCAGCACCGGTGGGAAGCCCGGCTCGCGCGCGAGCCTCCGTGCGACGAGCCCGGTGCCGCAGCCCACGTCCAACACGGGGGCCTCGGGCTGACCCAGCAGCGTGCGCAAGAGGACGTACTCGCTCTCGCGGTCCAGGGGCTGTCGCGTGAGGGTGCGCTGGAGGGCGGGGCGCACGTAGCGCTCGAAGGAGCGGGCCACCCAGCGCTGCTCCAGGCCGCGCTGCACGGCCCCCATGCGCGGAGGCTCCAGGACCAGGTCCGCCACCCCTTCCGCCACGGGGTAGCTGGCCCCGCAGTCTGAACAACGCAAGGGGCCGAAGTGGAGGACGGCAGCGTCGTCCGGAGGGCTCAGGCTGGAGCGCCTGCATCGGGGACACCGCAGCAACTGGAGGAGCGCACGCCGCATGGGCGGCGCACCCTATCAGGCGGAGGGGGCCTTCGAGCGGCCCGCGCGCGCGCCCTCGGCGACGAGCACGGGCCAACCTCGGGCCATGGCCTCGCGGAAGAAGGCGGCGAGCTGGCGCCGGCCGGTGTTCACCGCGCCCTGGAAGGGGTCGATGAGGGCTTCCTCGCCCAGGCTCCGGGCCGCGTTGAGTTCCACCGGCGTGCCGCAGCGCTCGCAGCGGATGGACACCTGCCGCACCAGCGCGACGGGGACGGCGTAGCGCGCGCCGCACTCGGCGCACTTCCACACCAGGGCGCGCTCACCGGACTCACGCCGGGCCAGTGCTTCCAACTCGTCGGCGAGGCGCAGCAGGGCGGGCAGGTCCTGGGGCGGCTGCGCGAACACGGCGCTCGGGCCATAGCCCGCGCCGGGAGAGCCGTGGGCAGGAGGGCGGTCGCCTTGCAGCAGGGCGCGAAGCCGGTCCCGGGCGCGCTCGTCGCGGAACTCGGCGCCGGTGAGGGCTCGCTCCACGGCCTCGTGCATCGGAGGCAGCTCCGGCTCGAGGCGCTCATCATCCGGCAGCGTCTGCGACGAATCCGTCAGGCGGTGCCCTGGAACTGCGAGAAATCGGAAGGCCACGGGCTCTCCATTGCACCCTGGCTCGCCCGGCGCAAGGCGGGAGTTGGCGAATGTCCGCCCTGGCGACAGTGTGACCCGGCCCTACCGAGACCACTCCAACATGCGCGTCAGGGGCGCGAGCGCCGCACCCTGCAGGTCCAGTGGCAGCACCAGCTCGGGCGTCCGGTCCTTCATGCACCGGTACAGTTTCTCCAACGTGTTGAGTCGCATGTACGGGCACTCGTTGCAGGCGCACCCGTTGTCCGGCGGCGCCGGGATGAAGGTCTTGTGCGGCGCGCCCTTCTTCATCTGGTGGAGGATGCCGGCCTCGGTCACCACGATGAATTTTTCGGCGGGGTTCGTCAGCACGTGGTCCAGCAGGGCCTTGGTGGATCCGATGAAGTCCGCGTGGCGCAGCACGGCCTGCTCGCACTCGGGATGGGCCACCACGCGCGCGTCCGGGTGCTCCACCTTGAGCTGCACGAGCTTCTTCTCGCTGAAGATCTCATGGACGATGCAGCTGCCCGGCCACAGCACCATGTCCCGCCCGGTCTCCTTCATCACGTGGCGGCCCAGGTGCTGGTCCGGCGCGAACAGGATGCGGCGGTCCTTCGGGACGCGGTTGACGATCTTCACCGCGTTCGAGGACGTGCAGATGACGTCGCTCATCGCCTTCACCGCCGCGGAGCTGTTCACGTAGCTCACCACGAAGGCATCCGGATGCTGCGCCTTGAACGCCTGGAACGCGGCGGGGGGACAGCGGTCCGACAACGAACAGCCCGCCTTCAGGTCCGGCAGCAGCACCTGCTTGCCCGGGTTGAGGATCTTCGCGGTCTCGGCCATGAAGTGCACGCCGCAGAACACGATGACGTCCGCGCGCGTCGTCGCCGCCGCCTGCGCGAGCGCCAGACTGTCCCCCACGAAGTCCGCGACGTCCTGGACCTCGCTCTCCTGGTAGTAGTGCGCCAGGATGACCGCGTTCATGGAGCGCTTGAGCTCCGCGATCTCCCGCTCCAAGTCGACTGCGACGCCCATCGGGGGCCTCCCTCGCTGGAGCGTCATTTAACCGGCATGCCGCACGGGGGCCAGCCTCACATCCCGCCCCCTCGGCCGCCCGCACGCGCAGCGGGTTCCGACGGTCGGATGACACCCCCGGAGTGCGTGCCGCATCGCCCCTCTAGGCCCCGCTGCTGGGTTCGTTAAGATGCGCCCACGTTTCCCGCCGTCCTGCATCCTGACTTAAGAAAAACTTGTTTGTCCTGTTTCCAGGATGATCAGGGGAGAACGACTCCCTGGGCCCGCGTCTGTCCTCAGGCGTTCGGGGGCTCAGGTGCCCACGTTCTTCCTACCTGGCGAGTTATGCGGTCCGGGGCTGGAGGCAGTCCCCGGTACGAGGAGGACGTATGAGCGTGTCCACGCGTGCTGTCCTGGTCGTCCATCCGAGCGCGGAGCGCCGTGCTCAACTCCGAGAAATCCTGGCGGAATATGAAGTTATCGAAGCGACCAACCGGTTGGATGCTTCGAAATTTCTCATTCGAACTCCGCCCGCCCTGGTCTTGACGACCCCGGAGCTGTTCCCGCGGCTGCTCAAGGACCTGGAGCGGTCCGCGCCCCGGGCGGTCCGCGTGGTGCTCTGCCCTCGCCGGACGGTCCAGGTGCAGCAGGAACTGGTGGACCTGGCGGCCGCCGGCCACATGTTCTTCACCTTGGAGGAGGAGCCGCTGGACGCGCTGCGCAAGGCGCTCCACGAGCTGATGCAGGTGCGCGGCTCGGGCCGGCGCGACCCCGCCGAGCCCTTCATGGCGCACTTCGAGGCCGGGGGCGTGCGCTACCAGGCGGAGGTGGCCGACGTGGGGACG
Organism: Myxococcaceae bacterium JPH2; assembly: GCA_016458225.1. NCBI lineage: Bacteria > Pseudomonadati > Myxococcota > Myxococcia > Myxococcales > Myxococcaceae > Myxococcaceae bacterium JPH2. The sequence goes on from JAEMGR010000013.1 coordinate 138,511, forward strand.
GGCGGCGTGGGCCTGCACCTCATGGGCGGCGTGCACGTGGAGCGGCTCACGCCCGGCACGCGGCTGGAGGGCCTGGTGCTGACGCGGCGCGACGGAACTCCGGTGCTCCATGCGGTGGGCGCGACGGTGCGCGTGCTGCGCGCGATGAACGGCGCGGGGGGCCACCACCTCGGGGTGTCCATGGAGCGGCCGCCGCGCTCGGACGAGGGCTCGCTGTCGGCGGTGCTCCAGGACCGCGTGGCCATCCACGGGTTGCTGCGTCGGGCGGTGCGGCGCGGCGCGGCGTTCTCGCTGCGCAGCCACGAGGGCAACCGGCTGGTGGACTTTGGCCATGCGCGCTTCGCCATGGAGTCCACGCGCCTCTTGCTGTCCGAGCAGCGCCACACCGCGGAGCTGTTCAACCCCGGTGACATGGTGCAGCTGTGCTTCGACCTGGGCGGCATGAGCCACGTGGGCACCACGGCGGTGCTCAGCCAGGACGGCGCGGTGCTCTCGGTGGCCATCCCGCGCTCGCTGACCGAGTACCACCGGCGCAACAGCCTGCGCTTCCGCTCCACGCCGGACCGGCCCTTCGCCATCTCCTTCGTGGCGCCGCTCACGGGGGAAGAGGTGTACCGCCCGCTCTTGGATCTGCATGTCGGCGGCGTTGCCTTCTCGTTCGACGCGGGACACGAGGTGTATCCGCCGGGCCTGAGGTTGGATGCCCTCACGCTGCACCTCCCCGGGGGCAGCACCGCGCGGTGCCGCGGACACGTGGTGGACACGGGCCCGCTGGCACACTCGGATGAGACGCGCACCATGGAGCGTCCGCGCCGCTGCGGCGTGCGCTTCGACGAGCTGGATGACGTGGCGCACCGGGCCATCATGGAGGCCTTCATCCATGCGCGCTGCCCGTTCATCCACGACGGCTCGATGCTCCCGTTCCCCGCCATCTGGGACATGTTCCGCGCCGCGCGCGTGCGCTTCCCGGACTATCCGCTGGAGGGAGGGGCCTCCATCACCACGCTGGAGGACTCGCACCGCATGCTCGGCGATGGGCGCCACGGCTTGTCCAAGACGCTGGTGTTCGAGCGCGATGGCGACCTGCGCGGCCACTCGTCCGGCCTGCGCATCTATTCGCGCACGTGGATGTCTCAGCACCTCGTGGTGCGCCCGGGCTATCATCGGCAGGAGTCCATCTCTCAGGACCTGGTGAGCCTCGCGGTCGACTACGCCGAGTCGCTCGGTGACATCGACTACCTGCGCGGACTCTGGCGCGGCCACAACCGCTGGAGCGCGCGCATCTTCGGCGGCATCGCGGCGCGCATGCAGCGCCCGGGGCTCAGCAGCCTCCATGCGTATACGCCGTGCCGCATCCCCATCCAGCGCGCGCTGGCGATGGATCCGGGCTCGTGGCGCGTGCGCCCCGCCGCCGAGGAGGACGTGGCGTGGCTGGAGGCCTACCTGCGCGAGCATCAGGACATCGTCCGCCTGCGCAGCACGGACTTGCTCGGCGACGAGATGCGCCTGTCCACGCTGTCGCGGCGCTACTCCGAGCAGGGCCTCGTGCGCGGACGCGAGTTCGCCGTGGTGGACGGGCCTTCCGGGCCTCTTGGAATGGTTGTCATGGAATCCATGACTCCGGGCTTGTTTTGGGCCGAGTGGTTCAACGCCTTCTGGATGGTCATTCCCGACCCGGCGTTGCCGCACGCGGACGAGGTGCGGCGCGCGTTGGTGGCGCATGCATCGCGGCGGATGGCCGAGCGGGGCCGGCCCGTGGCAGAGTGCCTGGCCGAGGACGGGGACCTCTCCCTGCTGGCGACGCTGGGCTTCCAGAACCTCGGGCGCGTGTTCGAATGGAGCATTCATCGGACGCTGGCGCGCGAGTGGAACAACCAGCTCGTCTCCGTCTTCGAGCGTCTGTCGCGTCCACAAGAGGACGAGGCGACCCTGGAAGGGCACGAGACAGCGGCATGACCTATCTGATGGAGTCGGATTCCGAGGCGCGGCGGCTGCTGGAGCAGGAGCGCTCCTCCCCGAGTCTGGAGCGCCTGCGGGTGACGGGGCTTCGCCCAGGCGCGGTGGTGCTCGATGCGGGCTGCGGTCCAGGAGCCATCACCGCGTCGCTGGTGAAGATGGTGGGGCCAGAGGGACGGGTCGTCGCGTTGGATCCCAGCGAGTCTCGGTTGGAAGAGGCCGCGCGGGTGCTGCACGGGAATGACAACGTGGAGCTGATCTGCGCGGCGCTGCCTCAGGCGGGCCTGCCGGCGTCCATCGCGCAGACGGGGCTGCCGTCGGATCACTTCGACTACACGTGGTGCCAGTACGTCTTCGAGTACCTGCGCGATCCCGAGACGGCGCTCGATGAGCTCATCCGCGTGACGCGGCCTGGCGGCAAGGTGGTGGTGGCGGACATCGACGGAGTGGGGCTGCTCAACTGGCCCTTCCCCGCGCTGCTGCGCGACGGCACCGAGAAGCTGATGCGCGCGTTGTCGGAGCAGGGGTTGGACTTGAACGTGGGGCGCAAGCTCTACCACCTGTTCCGCCAGCACGGCCTGCGCGACGTGCGCGTGCACCTGTCGCCGTTCTACGTGGTGGGGGGCCGCGCGGACGACGCGATGGTGGCGGACTGGTCGCTGCGCTTCGACGTGCTCAAGCCCGTGGGCGTGCCCGCGCTGGGAGGCGAGGCCGCGTACACGCTCTTCCGCGACGCCTTCCTGGAGATGCTGCGCGACGAGGAGACCTTCAAGTACGCCGTGGTGCTCACCACGGAAGGGACCAAGCCATGACGTCGGGAGGCGCGGCGCCGGACGACCTGGCGCCAGTCCCCGCCGATACCCCGGAGATCAGCGTCCGAACCCTGCGCGGCTTCCTCCTGCACTTCGAGGAGGCCTATGGCCGTGAGCGGTTGGCCGCGCTGTGGGAGCGCGAGAAGCTGCCGCTGCCGCTGAGCTACGTGGAGACGCTGTCTCACTTCGTGTCGCTGCGCTTCGTGGAGTCCATGCTGGACCTCATGGTGCGCGACTCGGGGGACCCGGAGTTCGCGACCAAGGCGGGCATGCGCATCGCGAGCCCGGGCGCCATGGGCTTCGCGTACTACATGCTCAAGGCGCTCGCGACGCCGGCCGTCTGCTACGAGCGCACCGTGGAGCTGGGGCCCACCTTCAACCGGGTGGGCACCTTCCGCATCGTCCAGATGGGCAGCGACCAGATGGTGCTGCGCTACACGTCGCGCATCCCCGAGCATGGCCGCAACCTGTGCCGCGCGCGCATGGGCAACTTCGCCTCGCTGCCCACCATCTGGGACCTGGCGCCCGCGGAGGTTCGCGAGACGCAGTGTCACGTGGAGGGCGCGCCCTGTTGTGAGTACCACCTGCGCTGGCAGGCCCTGCCGCCGGTGGCGTGGCGCCGCTACGTGGGCGGGCTGGTGGGCGTGGTGGGCGGGTTGATGGCGCATGCGCTCGCGCTGGGGCCCGCGGGCTTCTCCGTGGGCGCGTTCGCGCTGACGGGCTCCGCGCTGGGCGCGTGGCTGGACACCCGCGCGGAGCTGGAGCGCAAGGACCTGCAGCTCAACGAGCAGCACCAGGGGCTCAAGCGCTCGCTGGAGGACCTGCAGCGGCGCAACGAGGAGATCTTCCGCACCAACCTGGAGCTGGAGGACCGCGTCGAGGCGCGCACGCGCGAGCTGTCCGAGGCCAACTCCAAGCTCGAGGCCGCGCTCGTGCGGCAGCAGGAGCTGGATCGCGTCAAGAGCGAGTTCTTCGACAACGTGAGCCATGAGCTGCGCACGCCGCTCACGCTCATCCTGCTGTCGCTGGAGTCGCTCCAGAAGAAGGCGCCGGAAGACCTGCCCGACGTGCTGCGCCAGCACCTGGCCACGATGGACCGCAGCGCGCAGCGCCTCTTGCGGCTCATCAACAACCTGCTGGACCTGGCGCAGCTCGAGTCCGGCAAGGTGCGCCTGCGCTATCACCCGCTGGAGCTGTACGGCTTCCTCTCCACGCTGCTCCTGCCGTTTCGCACCATGGCGGAGAAGCAGGGCGTGGAGCTGGTGCTGGATGGGCAGACCGTCTCGCCGGTGCATGTGGACAGCGAGCGCATCGAGATCGTCTTCCAGAACCTGGTGTCCAACGCGCTCAAGTTCACCCAGGCGGGCCGCGTCACGGTGCGCGTGCGCGAGGACGACGCGGACGTGCACGTGGAGGTGGTGGACACGGGGCCGGGCATCGCGCAGCGCGACCTCGCCGTCATCTTCGACCGGTTCGCGCAGGCGGACACGTCCGGCACGCGCCGGTTCGGCGGCACGGGCATTGGCCTGGCGCTGGTGAAGGAGACGCTGGAGCTGCACTCGGGCGGCATCTCGGTGACGAGCGAGGTGGGCCAGGGCTCCAACTTCCATGTGCGGCTGCCCAAGGGCATGGCGCACGTTCGCGACGAGCTGCGCGAGCGCCGACGCCAGGATGTCCCCGTGCGCCGCGACCGCCGCATCTCCGGCAACTTCCCCTCGGTGGCGACGAGCACGCCCGCCGCCGCGCCCTCCTCCGCGCCGCATGATCATCCGGGGCCGGATCAACGCGCGCCCCGCGTGCTGGTGGTGGAGGACGACCACGAGATCCGCGCGTTCATCGCGGGCATCCTGGAGCAGCACTACCGCGTGCTGGAGGCGTCCAACGGCGAGGAGGGGCGTCAGCGCGCGATGACCGAGCACCCGGACCTGGTGCTCTCCGACGTGATGATGCCGGTGATGTCCGGACTCCAGCTCCTGGACGTGCTGCGCGCGTCGCCGCAGACGGTGGACATCCCCATCATCCTGCTCACCGCGCGTCAGGACGTGTCCGCGAAGGTGGAGGCGCTGGGCTCGGGGGCCAATGACTACCTGGGCAAGCCCTTCAGCCCGCGCGAGCTGCTGGCCCGCGTGGAGACGCAGCTGCGCCTGCGCGAGGCGGCGGTGCGCGCGGCGGAGAACGAGCGGCTGGCGGCCATCGGTCTGTTGACGTCGGGCTTCGCGCACGAGGTGCGCAATCCGCTCAACGGGCTGATGAACGCGCTGGTGCCGCTGAAGGAAGTGGTGCAGGGCGGGCAGGGCACGGATCCCGACATGGGCGTGGCCATGCTGGAGGTGATGGAGGAGTGCGGTCAGCGCATCCGCCACCTCGCCGAGTCGCTCCTGTCCTTTGTCCGCACGGCGGAGAAGCCGGTGGCCGTGCGCCTGGACGCCGCGCTGGACTCCACGCTGAGCGTGCTGGGATGGAAGGTGCCGCCGGGCGTGGTGGTGGAGCGCGCGTACCACTGCTCGGAGCCCGTGCTGGGAGACCCGGGCACGCTCAACCAGGTGTGGCTCAACCTGCTCGATAACGCGCTGCGCGCCGTGGGGGAGAGCGGGCGGGTGCGCGTGGCCACCGCGCGCGAGGGGGACGAGGTGCTCGTGTCCTTCAGCGACACGGGCGTGGGCATCCGCCCCGAGGACATGGAGCGCATCTTCCAGCCCTTCTTCTCCACCCGCGCGGCGGGCGAGGGCACGGGGCTGGGGCTCGCGCTCAGCCGGCGCATCATCCTCCAGCACGGAGGCCGCATCGGCGTGACGAGCAAGCCGGGCGAGGGGACGCGGGTGGAAGTCCGCCTGCCCTTGCGCCCGACGGTGGGCGGGGCGCCTGCTCCCACTCAGCCCTCCCAGGACAGGTGGACACGCCGGCTCGGCTGAGTGCGTCACGACGGGCCGGAAATTCTGCCGCTTCTCAAGTGTCCTCTCTGTCAACGCAAAGGTGCGGCTCTGCTACAGTGCCGTGCCTTTTCCAGTCCTACCCCTCACATCCTTTCGAGGAAGACACGGCATGCAAAGCACCGTCGCCGCAGGAGAGACCCGCAAGGGACATCCCCCGGGCCTCTACCTGTTGTTCGCCACCGAGATGTGGGAGCGCATGTCCTATTACGGCATGCGTGGCCTGCTGGTGCTCTTCCTCACGGCCAAGGTCGCGGACGGAGGGCTCGCGTGGACCAACGCCGCGGCGCTCGAGGTCTACGGCACGTACACCGGGTTGGTGTACCTGACGCCCATCCTGGGCGGTTACATCGCGGACCGGTACATCGGGCAGCGCAAGGCGGTGGTGATTGGCGGCGCGCTGATGGTGCTGGGGCACCTGCTCCTGGCCTTGCCCGGCATGGCCATCTTCTACGCGGGCCTCGGACTGCTGATTGTGGGCAACGGCTTCTTCAAGCCCAACATCTCCACGATGGTGGGCGGGCTGTATGCCAAGGGCGATGGGCGCCGCGATGCCGGCTTCACCATCTTCTACATGGGCATCAACCTGGGCGCGCTCCTGGGCAACTTCATCTGCGGCACGCTGGGTGAGAAGGTGGGCTGGCACTGGGGCTTCGGCTCGGCCGGCGTGGGCATGTTCCTGGGGCTCATCATCTTCCTCGCGCTGTCGAAGAAGCTGCTGGGGGACGTGGGCCTCGCGCCGGCGCCCCAGCCGGTGGTGAGCGAGACCCGTGCGGACAAGTCCTCGCCGCGCGGCTTCACGCGCCAGGAGATCGACCGCATCGTCGCCATCTTCATCATCTCGATGTTCGTCGTCGTCTTCTGGACGGGCTTCGAGCAGGCCGGCGGCCTGATGAACCTCTACACGAACCAGAAGGTGGACCGGACCATGTTCGGCTGGGAGGTCCCCACCACGTGGTTCCAGAACTTCAACTCGATCTTCGTCGTGTCGCTGGCTCCGGTGGTGGCGCTGGTGTGGAGCTTCATGTCCGCGCGCGGCAAGAACCTGAGCTCGGCGGTGAAGATGGCCCTGGGCCTGCTGCTCATGGGCATTGGCTTCCTCTTCATGATGGGGGCCTCGCGCGAGAGCGAGCTGATGGGCAAGGCCGCCTCGTGGTGGGTCATCGCGGCGTACCTGTTCCACTCGGTGGGCGAGCTGTGCCTGTCGCCGGTGGGCCTGTCCATGGTCACCAAGGTGGCCCCGGCGCGTGTCGTCTCCGCGATGATGGGCGTGTGGTTCCTGGCGAACGCGGCGGCCAACAAGCTCGCGGGCGTCCTCGGCTCTCGCGCGGACAAGCTGGGTGAGATGGGCGTGTTCGAGGCCATCGCCATCGGCGCGATCGCCTCCGGCGTCCTGTTGCTGGTGCTCGCCCCGCTCATCAAGCGGATGATGCACGGCACGGATCAGGGTGAGGCCCCTCCAGACGCGGCCGAGTCAGACCGCCGCGCGGTGTCCTCCGCGGCCTGACGCACGGCCGCGACGGACGAGGGCGCCTCACGGACCCTCGGACATGACAACGCCGGAGCACCCTGGGGGCGCTCCGGCGTTTTTTGTTTGCCCCGAAAGTCAGGCCGGGGCGGCTCGCGCGCTTCGCTGACGGAGCCGCCGCATCGGGCGTGGCGCCAGGGGGCCTGCTACTTCGAGCAGGCCGTCACCCGGAACGAATCCTCGATGCCCGAGGAGTAGGTGAGCGGGGCGTAGGAGCCGCCGCCCTTGTACGTCCCCGAGAAGCCCAGGTCTTCGTAGAGCCGGCAGAACCCGCCGTCGCTCGCGACGCGCACGAGGGCCGCGCCACGGGTCGACTGCGCGAGCGGGATGCCCAGGTCGTTCTTCTCGATGACCGTCGTGCCGGAGGTGCGCAGCTTCACCAGCGTTCCGCCGAAGGACTTCACCTGCGCGGCGACCGGGCCGTTGAGCTTCGCGTCGCTCGTCGCCCAGGCCTTGGGGAAGCGATCCACGCGGACCGCGGCGGCCAGGGCGTCCTTGAACTTCTTCGCCTGGACCTCGAGCGGCTTGAAGTGGTCGGCGCCGACCGTCACGCCCGTCGGGGCGATGAGCTCGCCGAACTCGCTGGTGACCTGCTTGACGTGCTCGGCGGGGTTCTTGAAGCGCGCGAGCCAGACATTGGAGAGGATGCCCTCCTGCTCGAGCGCGGTGAGCGCCTCCTGGTCGACCTTGAGCTGATCCTCGAGGCGCGCCTTCGCCGCGAGCGACACGTAGGTCTCGGCGATCTTCTTGTGGTTCGCGGCCAACTCGCAGACGACCTTCGGCTGCTTCTCGCGCTCCTTGTCCTCGTAGCGCTTCTGGATCGTCAGGTACTGCTGCTCCTCGCACTCCTCGGCGAGGGCGGGGAGCGCGAGGATCGCCGTGATGTCCTCCTGGACCTGCCCGAGGACGCCTCGCACCTTCCCGTCGACGACCATGAGCCCGGCCTGGATGGCGGCGCCGTGGCGATCCCCGATGTTGGTGAACCGGGCGCGGCGCTCCAAGTCGAGATCCGCCGCGTCGTGGGCCGCGTTCACCTCGTCGCTCGCCTGCTTCCACTTGGCGGAGGACTCCTTGAAGAACGTCTCGAAGCTGGAGGTGTCCCAGTCCTTGTCCTTCTCCTTGATGCGCGCGATGCGGGTCTCGACGTCATCGAGCAGCTTCGCGATCTCATCGAGCGTGTTGGGGTTCTTCCAGTCCGACCGCTCGAACTTCTTGGTGAGGGTCTTCATCTTCACTTCGACCGTCTGGATGTCGACCTTGGCGGGGCTGTTGTTCGCGGCCGAGGGCGCGGCGAACGCCGTGCTGGCTGTCGCCAATTGCAGGGCGGCGGCAAGGAGAAGGGCGGCGCGGGCGCCTCGGCGGGCGCCGAGCTGCTGGGAGGAGGGACGGATGTGGGATCGCTCGAGCGACGGGGTCGGCAAGGAGGGACTCCTGATGGCTGGGATTGCGACGGGCCCGGGGCAGCGAACCAGCGCTTTCGCGCCCACCTCGTCGCTGTGGCTCAGTCGTACGAACCCGGTGCTGGCCGCGGCCGAGACTAGCCACAGCGAGACCGTGTATCAGCGAAATTCGTACACTGAGTATGAAAACATTCGGGAGCACCGGGCGGCTTCCGCTGGGCGGGCGCTCCGATGTCTTGCTTTGTCCCGAGGTCTTGCGCTGAGCCCCGGAGAACCGCGGGGCTCAGCGGTTGATAACAGCTACGTCGCGGGCGCGGCGGCGGGGGCGGCGCCATCCACCTGCGCGGGAGTCGGGGCCTGGTAGTAGTCGCGGACCACGAAGCGGCGGGCGACGAGCGCCATGCCCACGGCGGCGACGGCGGCGAAGCTCGCATAGAAGAAGAACTGGCCGGCGCCGGTGAAGACATTCAGCTCGGAGGCGATGGCCACCGCGAAGTTCGCCGTGGCGTTGCACACCAGCCAGATGGATTGCACCACGCTCTTCATCTCACGCGGCGCCTGGGTGTACGCGAACTCCAGGCCCGTGGTGGACACGAGAATCTCCGCCACCGTCAGCACGATGTACGGCAAGAGCTGCCAGGCGATGTTGAGCGTGGTGCCGTGCTCCATCATCACCTGATAGCCGCCCGCGATGACGTACGCGATGGCGCCCACCGCCAGCCCCAGGGGCATGCGCCGCAGCGGCGTCAGCTCGAGGCCCACGCGCTGCAGCGCCGGGTACACCACCGCCGTGAGGAACGGGATGAGCAACATCACCAGCGCGGGGTTGATGAACTGCATCTGGCTGGGCTCGAACTTCAGCGGGCCCACGTAGGGGTCCATGGCGCGGGCCTGGACCACCCACGTGGAGGCCTTCTGGTCGAACAGCATCCAGAAGAAGGGCACGAACGGGAGCATCAATCCGCTGATGCGCAACACCGCCTTGGCGCCCTCCACGGCCTCGGGCGGGTGCCGCTGCAGCGCGGCGTCCAGCCAGTGGGACTTCGCGCCCGCTTGGGCCTCCGGGCGCTTCCCCTGGAAGGCCGCGAACACGATCTTCAGGAACGAGTGAGGGTTGGGCCCCGAGGGCGGCACCATCACGTAGTGCTTGCGACCCAGCCAGAACAGGAAGGTCGCGACGAACATCAGGACGCCGGGGATGCCGAAGGCCACCGCGGGCCCCAGGCGCTTGAGCGCCAGCGGGATGAACAGCGACGCGAACAACGAGCCCAGGTTGATGGTCCAGTAGAAGATGGCGAAGATCTTCTTCAAGAGGTGCTTGTTCTTCGCCGAGAACTGGTCACCCACCATGGCCGCCACGCACGGCTTGATTCCGCCGCTGCCCACCGAGATGAGGAAGAGGCCGGCGAAGAAGCCCGGGATGCTGTTCTCGAACAGCGCGAGGCACGCGTGCCCGGCGCAGTACACCAGGCTCAGCCACAGGATGACGCGGAACTTGCCGAAGAACCGGTCCGCCAGCCACCCGCCCACCAGCGGGAACCAGTACACGCCGAACATGAAGAAGTGGAAGAGCGCCTTGGCCCGCGTGGTGCGCATCTCCGTGTCCGGAATCTGCGTCAGCAGCAGGTAGTCGATGAGGAACACCGTGAGGATGTTCCGCATCCCGTAGAAGCTGAAGCGCTCACACGCCTCGTTCCCGATGATGTAGGGGATCTGCGGCGGAAAGCGGTCGTCCTGCCCGGTACGTGTCTCGGCCATGGGAGGGCGAACCTACCCAAGCCCACCCTCGGACTCCACCGGCCTCGTAGCCCCGAGGGCCTCGCTCGCCCGGCCACCGTCCCGCTCGCGCCCAGGTGCAACGCCATTGCAGATGCAAGCCGGACGCGCTCGCCTGCCCACCCATCCGCAGTGTGCGGCTAAAAAGCTCTGGCGGTTTATGCCTGAATTATGTCTATGCCGGATTTGACATGAATTGAGGAGTCTCTATCATTCCGGACACTCCAAGGTGGGCGGAGGGGCGGGGCGCGGTCAGGGCCCCGTCCCTCTTCCCCTGAACCTCTGAGCGGGAGGAGACGCTCCGCCAGGACTCAGGCGGCGTCGTCCACGCGCTTGCCGACGCGGGCGCGGCGCGACTTGCTCAGGACGTGGCGCAGGTAGCGGCCGGTGTGGCTGCCCTCGACCTGGGAGACCTGCTCGGGCGTACCGGCGGCGAGCACCTGTCCGCCGCCCGCGCCGCCCTCGGGGCCCAGGTCCACGACCCAGTCCGAACTCTTGATGACGTCCAGGTTGTGCTCGATGACGAGCACCGAGTTGCCCGCCTCCACCAGCCGGTTGAGCACGGACAGGAGCTTGCGGATGTCCTCGAAGTGCAGGCCGGTGGTGGGCTCGTCGAGGATGTAGAGCGTGCGGCCGGTGGCCACGCGCGCCAGCTCTCGCGCCAGCTTGATGCGCTGGGCCTCGCCGCCGGACAGGGTGGGCGAGGGCTGTCCCAGGCGGATGTAGCCCAGGCCCACGTCATCCAGCGTCTGCATGACGCGCATGATGTCCTTGTGCGCGCCGAAGTGCTGCATGGCCTCGCGCACGCTCAAGTCCAGCGTCTCCGCGATGTTCTTGCCCTTGTAGCGCACGCGCAGCGTGGCCTCGTTGAAGCGCTGGCCGTGGCACACCTCGCAGGGGACGTACACGTCCGCCAGGAAGTGCATCTCCACCAGCTTCACGCCGTCGCCCTCGCACGCCTCGCAGCGTCCGCCCTTGATGTTGAAGCTGAAGCGCCCCGGCCCGTAGCCGAACGCGCGCGCCTCGGGCGTCATCGCGAACACCTCGCGGATGGCGTCGAACACCTTGGTGTACGTGGCCGGGTTGCTGCGCGGGGTGCGCCCGATGGGGCGCTGGTCGATGTCGATGACCTTGTCCAGGTGCTCCAGGCCCGTCACGGCTTTGTGCTTCCCCATCGGCTCGCGCGTGTCGTAGAGCGCGCGCGACAGGGCAGGGAAGAGGATTTCATTGATCAGCGTGGACTTGCCCGCGCCGGACACGCCGGTCACCGCGGTGAACATGCCCAGCGGCAGGTCCACGTCCACGTTCTTGAGGTTGTTCTCCGCCGCCCCGGTGATGCGGATCTGATGCTTGGGGTTGGGCACGCGGCGCCGGTCCGGAATCTCGATCTCCTTGCGGCCGGACAGGTACGCGCCCGTGAGGCTCTGCGTGTCCGCCATCACCTGCTTGGGCGTGCCCTGCGCCACCACTTGACCGCCCAGCTCCCCCGCGCCGGGCCCGAAGTCCACCAGCCAGTCGGACTCCTCCATCGTCTCCTCGTCGTGCTCCACGACGATGACGGAGTTGCCCAGGTCGCGCAGGCGCTTGAGCGTGGTGAGCAGCTTGCCGTTGTCGCGCTGGTGCAGGCCGATGGAGGGCTCATCCAGGATGTAGATGACGCCCGTCAGCTCACTGCCCATCTGTGAGGCCAGGCGGATGCGCTGGCTCTCACCGCCGGACAGCGTGGACGCGGTGCGATCCAACGTGAGGTAGTTCAGGCCCACGTCCACCAGGAAGGACAGCCGGCTGCGGATCTCCTTCAGCAGCTCGCTGGCGATCTTCCGCTCGTGCTCGGACAGGCCCAGCGCGCCCAGGAACGCGTGCGCGTCCGCGATGGTCATCCGGCTGAGCTCCACCAGCGAGCGCGCGTGGACCTTCACCGCGCGGCTCTCGGGGCGCAGGCGCTCGCCCTTGCAGGCGGGGCACGGCTTGTCGCTGAAGTACTTCTGCAGCTCCGCCCGGCGCGCCTCGGAGGTGGTCGTCTTGAAGTTGCGCATCATCTTCTCGACGAGTCCCTCCCACTCCATCTTGTATTGGCCGCCCTCGCCCCACTCGACGGTGAACGCCTTGCCGGACGAGCCGTGCATCAGCGTCTCCTTCTCGCGCTTGGACAGCTTCGCGTAGGGCACGTCCAGGTCGATCTTGAACGCCTTGGCCAGGCTCTCCACGAAGTCCGCCGTCCAGCCCTCGCCGCGGTTCATGCCCGTGGCCCAGGGCTCGATGGCGCCCTCGCGGATGGAGCGCGACGGGTCCGGCACGATGAGGTCCGGATCCATCTCCGGCTTCGTGCCCAGGCCGTTGCAGTCGGTGCACATGCCCAGCGGGTTGTTGAAGGAGAAGGACGCGGGCGTCAGGTCTCCGAAGGACAGGCCGCAGGTGGGGCACGCGTTCAGCTCGCTCATCACGCGGTCGGACGCGATGGCGCCCGTCTCGTCGGTGACGATGAGCGTCCCCTTGCCCTCGCGCAGCGCGGTCTCCACCGAGTCCGTCAGCCGCGTGCGCACGTCCGCCTTGAGCACGAGCCGGTCGATGACGAGCGCGATGTCGTGCTTGGACTTCTTGTCCAGCTCGATGCGCTCCTCCAGGTTCTTGAGCTTCCCGTCGATGCGCGCGCGGGAGAAGCCGCGCTTCTGCGCGTCCGCGAGCAGGTCCTTGTGCTCGCCCTTGCGGTTCGTCACCAGCGGGGCCAGCACCTGCACCTTGCTGCCGGTGGGCGCCTTGAGGATTTCATCGACGATCTGCTGCGCGCTCTGCTTGCCCACCTTGCGACCGCACTGGGGGCAGTGCTGCACGCCGATGGAGGCATAGAGCACGCGCAGGTAGTCGTGGACCTCCGTGACGGTGCCCACCGTCGAGCGCGGGTTGTTGCTGGCCGCCTTCTGCTCGATGGAGATGGTGGGCGACAGGCCCCTCAGGGTGTCGTACTTCGGCTTCTCCATCTGCCCGAGGAACTGCCGGGCATAGGAAGACAAGCTCTCCACGTAGCGACGTTGCCCCTCCGCGTAGAGGGTATCGAACGCGAGCGAACTCTTGCCGGATCCCGAGACTCCCGTGAAGACGACCAGCTTCTTCTTGGGGATGTCCAGGGACACGTTCTTGAGGTTGTGCTCCTTGGCGCCGCGAATGGAGACGACATCGGGTTCGGACATGGGCGGGCGATCTATCACTGAATGGGTGTTCCGGTACGTGGAAAGGCGGACGCACCGAGTGATTGGGGACCAACGCGTGGGAGCGCAATGTGCATCCCCAGTCGGCCAACCCAGGGGAGCGCGGGCCCGCAGGGTGACGAAGGCGACGGACTGACCCTCGGACCGAGGCCGGTGTCAGGAGCTGGCGCTTCCGGAAACTCTTTCAGGGTTTCCGCGTTCGATGGGAATCCGGTTCCTCAGGATGGGTAAGGCTTTTCCTAGCCCGGCCAATGAGTTGTCGCGTCGGCCGCACGACGTCCCGCCTGCAGAGCCAGCGGGCATCCGGGTTGCAGACGTCCGGCCTAGCCGGGACGTGCCGCACGAGTGGGGGCTTCCCGGCGTCTGTGGGGAGGACGGCACCGTATGCGAGGACCTCGGGTGTGGGCGTGGGTGGCGGTGGTGGCGGCGTGCATGGCGTGTGGACGACCGTCCTCACATTCTGCGCGGACTGCATTCGAGGCCCGGCCGGAGTCACTTGAGTTCGGGGCCGCGGCGGTGGGCCGCACGAAGACGTTGAAGCTGCGGCTCACCAATGGTGGGCGCGCGCCGTACCGGGTGGAGGGCGCGACCTCCAATGTGGCGCACGTGCAGGTGCCGGCGTTCGAGCCCTTCACGCTGTCGGCCGGCGCGGAGCAAGAGGTGGAGGTGCGCTTCACGCCCGACGTGGAGGGCGATGTACAGGGGCAGGTGCAGTTCCTCACCGATGCGGACGGCGAGGCCAGCGCGACGGTGCCGGTGTCGGGGCGCGGCGTGAAGGCGACCCTGGAGGTTCCCGAGGCGCCGCTCGATTTCGGCAACGTGGGGTTGGGGCAGGTGGAGACGCTGCCCTTGACGCTGCGCAACACCTCGGCGGTGGACAGCCCGCTGGAGCTGGCGCTGGCCGGGGCGGACGCGGACGAGTTCTCCGTGGGGCCGGGGCTGCCCGCGATGCTGTCGCCGGGAGAGTCGCGGCAGGTGACGCTGTCCTTCGAGCCCACGCGGCTGGGCTCGGCGGAGGCGGAGCTGCGCGTGACGGTGTGCTCCGGGTGTGAGCCGGCGGTGGTGCCTCTCAAGGGCACGGGGGTGGCGAGCCTCCTGGAGGTGACGCCGCTGCACGTCGACTTCGGGCGCGTGGCGGTGGGCTCCACGGCGGAGGAGCGCATCACCGTGCGCAATCAGGGCACGGAGCCCCTGCGCTACACGGGCGCCTCGCTGGTGGACGACCCGGGCGGTGTCTATCGGGTGGTGAGCGCGCCGTCGCTGCCGGGGAACCTGCTGCCGGCGGGTGGCTCGGTGGAGGTGCGCGTGGCCTTCACGCCGCTGGCTCCGGGGGCGGCGGGCGCGGGGCGGGTGTTGCTGGACGTGGGCAAGGCGGGCACCACCACGCCGGGCCCCAAGGTGTCGCTGACGGGCGAGGGTGGGGGCTCGTGCGTCGCGGTGCTGCCGGAGCGCCTGGACTTTGGCCTGGTGGCGACCGGCATGACGGCCACGCGGCAGGTGGAGGTGCTCAATCACTGCCGCGACGAGGTGCTCTTGAGCAACCTCGCCGTCGCCACGCAGCAGGGCGGCTACTTCACGCTGGCGCAGCCTCCGGCGAGCACCCCCATCGCGTCCGGGCAGTCGCTCAAGGTGGGCATCACCTTCAGCCCTCGGCCGAGCGCCACGGGAGGGAGCGCGGGGCAACTGGGCGTCACCGTGCGCCATGGCTCCGCGTCCTCCACCCAGGGCGTGGCGCTGCTGGGCGAGGGGCAGGCGTTCTCGCCCTGCGTGTTCGCGGTGCCGTCCACGCTGGACTTCGGTGGAGTGCAGGTGGGCACGGAGGTGGCGCTGGGGGTGACGCTGCGCAACACGGGCACGGAGCGCTGCTACGTGGCCTCCATGGCGCTGGCCTCGGGGTCGGACGTGGCCTTCAGCGCGGACTCGGTGGAGAACGGCGTGCTCTCGCCGGGGCAGAAGGCGACGTTGGTGGTGCGCTTCAAGCCAGACGAGGAGGGCGACTTCACGGGCATGGCGGAGGCGTGGCTCAACCATCCGACGCTGGGCCACCCGCTGGTGACGCTCGTCGGCAAGGGTGTGAAGGGGTGCTTCTCGGTGCAGCCCTCCACGGTGGACTTCGGCACGGCGAAGCTGTCGTGCGGCCCGCGCACGCGGGACGTGGTGGCCATCAACCAGTGCTCGGGCCCGGTGTCCGTCTCGCGGCTGGGGTTGGAGCAGGTGGGCTCCGAGTTCGAGGTGAAGGGCGTGCCGGGCCTCCCCTTGGAGATTGCGCCGGGCGCGAAGCTCCGGATGACGGGCGTGTATGAGCCCGTGGACGACGGAGACGACGCGGCGGCGCTGCGCTTCACGCTGCCAGATGGGCAGGTCTACACGGCGGGGCTCGTGGGTCGGGGCGTGACGAAGGCCGAGCAGACGGACGTCTTCTTCCAGGAGTCCGAGGCGAAGGTCGACGTGCTCTTCGTCGTCGACAACTCGGGCTCGATGATGGAGGAGCAGCAGAGCCTGGGGCAGAACTTCGCGGCGTTCCTCAGCGCGGCCAGCAAGGCCAACGTGGACTTCCGCATCGGCGTCACCACCACGGGCTTGGATCCATCGCCCGGCGGTTGGTCCGAGTGCCCGGGTGGCGCGCAGGGCGGTGAGAATGGCCGGCTCTTCCCCGCGGATGGCTCCAGCCCGCGCGTCATCACCCCCAGCACGCCCAACGCGGCGGCGGTCTTCGCCAACAACACGAAGGTGGGTGTGTGTCATTGGAATGAGCAGGGCCTGGATGCCGCGTACCGCGCGCTCTCCGAGCCGCTGCTCAGCAGCGAGGACGACGTGCGCACGCCGCTCTTGCACGATGGCAACGCGGGCTTCCTGCGCGACGACGCCAAGCTGGCCATCATCGCCCTGTCGGACGAGGAGGACTTCAGCTCGCAGCCGGTCTCCTTCTACGAGAACTATTTCCTGTCGCTCAAAGGGCAGGACAAGTCGCGTGTCAGCTTCAATGCCATCGTCGGCCCGCCGGACCTGACCACGTGCCCCACGGCGAGCAGCTCGGGCAGCCGCTACACGGCGCTGGCCCAGGCCCTGGGTGGCGTGGTGGACAGTATCTGCACGCCGGACTGGGCCACCTCGCTGGAGAAGCTGTCGCTCAGCGCCTTCGGTCCCAACCGGAACTTCCCGCTGTCCGCCAAGCCCGCGGACACCTCGAAGATTGTCGTCAAGGTGGACGGTGTGGTGCAGACCGGTGGGTGGATCTACGACGCGGCCACGAACACTGTTGTCTTCGATGCGGCGACCGCGCCCGCGCCTGGGGCGATGATCGAGATCACCTACCCGCTGGGCTGTGACTGAACCCTTGGGGCCACGGCGGACGAAGTTCTGTCCGCCAGTGGCGCTCGGGTGCAAAGGCTGCTCGACAGGGTGGGGCCATTGTGCGCACCCTTCGCGCCAACATGCCGCAGGGCTCTCTCCTGGTCGCCGGGCTGGGCGACATCCATGGCCGCTTCCATCGCGTGGAGGCGTGGTTGGACGCGCTGGCGCAGGCGCGAGGCAGGGACGTGGACCTGGTGCTCGCGGTGGGCGACGTGGAGGCGTTCCGGCGCGCGGATGACCACCGGCGCAAGGCCGCCAAGCGCGCCATGCCGGCGGAGTTCGCCGAGTACGCGGATGGCGTGCGCCGGGTGAATCGTCCGCTGTATTTCATTGGCGGCAACAACGAGGACTTCGAGGCCCTGCACGATGTGCAGGACGGCGGCGAGCTGGCGCCCGGGGTGCATTATCTGGGGCGCTCCGGCCTGCGCGAACTCCGGGGCCTGCGGGTGGCGTACCTGTCTGGCATTCACGCACCGCGCTTCTATTCCCAGCCGCTCAAGCGGCCCTCGTCCCTGGATACGGCGAAGCAGGCGGGCTACTTCCGCGAGGCCGAGGTGGAGCGCCTGCTTTTGGCCCGTGACGTGGATGTGCTGCTCGTCCACGAATGGCCTCGAGGCATCGTGCAGCGGGCGCGCGATGAGCACCCGGATCCGCCTCGGCCGCTGCCTTCGTATTGGATTGGCAATCCGGTGACGCGGCGGGTGGTGGACACGCTGGAGCCGCGGTGGGTGTTGTGTGGCCACTCGCACAAGGCCTTCGCGATGACGCTGGAGGGACATGGGCGCTCCGGGGCGACGCGCGTGGCGTGTCTGGATCAAGCCTCGCGCCCGGACGAGTCGCTCTTCTGGATGGAGTTCGAGGGGCGCGAGGTGGTGCGCGCGGGCTGGGGGACCTCGGGCGCCGTGACGTGGGAGCCGCCGCGCCGCTGGGACATGTCCATGCTGCCGCCCCTGCGCGCGGAGGGCGACGGCGCGCCGCTCGGGCTGTGAGCCCCGGGCACGCCGCCGCCTGCGCCTCTCGCTACTGCCGCACGAAGCCGCGCGCGCGAGCCCGCGCGATGCCGGACGGACGCAGCGTGGCCGACTCGAAACTCGGGTACTGGAAGCCCGAGCCCGGCGCGAAGACGTAGGCCGTCACCTCGTACGCCGTGGCCTGTCCGCTCGGAGAAGGACGGCTGGGCGCGAGCGTGCTCGGCAGCGGGAACGCGAAGGTGCGCACGCCGGCCTGCGACGGGCCCACGTACTTCCAATCCCACGTCATGCCGCGTGCGCCGCGCAGCACGGAGACAAGCCCGGTGCCCGCGGGCGCGGTGTACTGGTAGCTGCCCTCCAGCGCGGTGGGGGCCGAGGCGGTGTCACACTCGCTCACTCCCGGAGACAGGCTGCGCACGCCGTCCGGCAGCGCGAGCATTCCCACGCTGCCCGCGGTGGGGGCGTAGTTCCAGGCGGTCAGCGTCTCGCACAGGGCGGGGCGGGTGTTGTCGGCCTCGGCCTGAAGGGCCTGGGCCGCGGGGGCGATGGCCGGGAGGTACTCCGCGCTGAAGGCAGTCGTGGCTCCCGCGACCGCCACCGACTGTCCAATGGGCTGGACCGGGAAGCCGGGCTGCGTGCGCACCGCGCGGGTGATGAGTCCGTTGGACGTGCCGGCCCAGTCGAGCGGGAAGGCCACGTCACCCGTGGAGGTGGTCGTGGTGAGCGGGCCCGGGTCGAACGCGATGTCGAGCGAGGTGTCGCTGCTCAGCGGCCCCACGCTGCCCATGTCCTTGTGCGAGTACAGGTTGCCGCTCGACACATGGTACGCATACACAGACAGCGGCACGCCCGCCGGAATCCCCGAGAGCGAGTACGTGGCGGTGCCGCCCGTCATGGCCACGGCGAAGGTCGTGAGCGAGAAGCCATTCGCGCCGACGACCCAGACCGTGGCGCTGCCCGTCGCCGCGCCGCCCGACAGCGTGCCGGACAAGGTGACGGTTCCTGCCGTGGCGGAGGACCGCTGTGCCCACGTCGTGCCATCGAACGTCCACACGTCACCCGCGCTGGTGACGAGCACGAGGTTGCCGGTGACAGGGTCATACGCGAGGTTCTTGCCGCCCGCGGGAGGACTGCCCGCCGCGCCTTGCGCTGTCACGGTGCTCCAGGTGCCCATGCGGAAGCGGATGAGGTCATTGCGCGCGGTGCCGCTGGCGGTTCCGCCAAAGACATACAAGCCGTCCCCGGGACGGTAGGCCATGCCGTGTCCGCGACGCCCCACGGGCATGGCGGGCGCGCCGGCCCACGCGTTGGTGGTGCGGTTGTACGTGGAGCATGACGTCTGGTCCGCGCCGCCGAACGGCGTGCCGCTGGCTCCGCCGCACATCCACATGAGGTTGGTGCTCGTGTCGAGCGCGGCCGCGGCGAACGCGCGGGCGGTGGGGAGCGTTCCGGTGGGGGTCAACTTGCCCCAGCCTCCCACGAAGGTCCAAAGCTCGTTGTTGACCAGGAGCGCGCTCTGCGAGCCCGTGCCCGTCGTCCCGCCGAACAGCAGGATGCCGCCCGCGACAGGGGAGGGCGCGATGGCGGCGCCGGAGCGCGCGGTGGGGCCGGGCGCTCCAATCTGCTGCCACGTGTGCGTGGCGGACGAGAACTGCCACGTGTCCGAGAGCTTCGCGCCCGAGCAGCTCTCCCCGCCGAAGAGGACGCTGAGCCCACTGCCCTTGAACTGGAACGCCGAGGCCACGCGCGCGGACGGCGTGGCCGTGCCCGTCATGCCAGGCGGAGCCCACTCCTCCCAAGCTGGGGTCGCCGGAGTGCCCAGCGCCACGGTGTCGTTGAGACAGCCCGTCGGCATGCCCGGCGTGCTGTTGCGTCCGCCGGTGACGATGAAGCGTGCGGCGGTGGTGTCCCACGTGGCGGCGGGCGAGGCGCGCCGCAGCGGCACGGGATACGTCGGGGCGACCAGCGTCACGCGCGATGCGTTCACCTGCGCCAGCGTGACGTTGAAGAGATTGCTGCCGTTGGCGGTGATGTCCACCGTGTCCGTCACGCCGTCGAGGCCCAGCCCGGTGAAGTACACGCGGCCCTGCGCATCGGTGAGCGCCTCGCGCGCAGGCGTGTACTCCGCGCCGTTCTTGCGCACGCGCACGCCCACGTTCGCGCGGGGCTGGTTGTTCTCTCCCAGGACGAACACGGTCAGGGCGTCCGTGATGGGGCTGCCCTCGGGCTCGACGCCCAGCGCGCCCATCGAGGCTTGAGGCTGAGGCGCCACGACCTCCAGCGACAGGGCGCCATGCGCCGCGTGCCCATTGGCATCCACCACGTCCACGTCCACGGCATGCACGCCCGCCGCGCCCGGAGTGGGGATGCCCGACAGCTCGCCCGTGTCTCCATCCAGGGACAGACCCGTGGGCAGGCCCGTGGCGCTCAGGTGCAGCGGCGCCTTGCCCGCGGAGGCGACGAGCGACTCCGAGACGCCCGGCGCCCGACGGTACGTGACACCCTCGGTGGCCCGCGTGAGCGTCGTCGTGTCGAGGCTCGGCGGGGCGTAGACCGAGAGCGAGAACGCCTGGGTGGACTCCGCGCTGACCGCATCCGTCACGGACACCGTGAACGTGGCGGTGCCCGAGGCGGACGGCGTGCCGGACAGCGCGCCCGTGCTCGCATCCAACGTCAGGCCCGCGGGCAGCGCACCCGCCACCACGGCCCAGGTGTAGGGCGACTGACCTCCAGTGGCGGACACGCCGGCGCTGTAGGCCTCGCCGGTGTAGCCGTCCCCGAGCGCCGCCGCGTCGATGACCGGGGCGTCGTCGAGGGCG
Source organism: Myxococcaceae bacterium JPH2 (assembly GCA_016458225.1). NCBI lineage: Bacteria > Pseudomonadati > Myxococcota > Myxococcia > Myxococcales > Myxococcaceae > Myxococcaceae bacterium JPH2. The sequence goes on from JAEMGR010000013.1 coordinate 159,263, forward strand.
CGCGCGATCTGGGTCGGCATGTCTGTCTTTGTGGCGCGGGCAGCCGGCGCGCCCGCCGTCGGAGTTTCATTCGAGCAGCCCGACAGCAGCGACGCGGTGAGACACGTGAGTCCAAGCAGACGCGTTGGGTTCATGGGGCTCCTTGTGGGGTCATGGCTCTCGCCTCTCCGGCCCTCGGCGGAGGGTCGGTCTTGACTGGGTGTCCTGTCAGTCTTGGGAAGGCTTGAGTCGCGGGCAGGGTGGCGATTCAAGACATCCACGTCAAGAAAGGTTTTGACCGATGTCTGGGATGTCTCGCGTGGCGTGTCACATGACACCCACGGGAAATCAACGAGCCCGAGTGCGCCGAGGTGAAACAGACTCCCGGGGCCTGGGTCGTGAGAGCCCGGCCCCGAGAGGGACGTCACGTCACGACGCCTGGGCCACGAGCACGATGAGGCCGCGGCCGCACACGTCATACGTCGTGTACTCGCCGCCAATCTTGTCGGTGATGGTCGGCGAGAGGCGGACCTGGTTGGCGCCCTCGTTCCACGAACAGGTGTCGGTGACGCGGTACCAGCTGTTGCCGGTGCCGGGCCAGGGCAGCGTGAAGGTCACGCTGCCAGACCAGCCGTTATAGGCCACGTAGATGGCTTTCACCGTCTCGCCGGAGAACTCGGTGGCGTCGACGCGGAAGGCAATCGCGTGGTTCGACGGGTCGTCGAAGTAGGTGGAGTTGGGCACGGTGCCATCCGGCTTGAACCAGCGGTGCTGCTCCATCACGTTGACGGCGGGGTTGCCGTCCACGGCGCTGTAGAAGCCCGCCGGGCGCAGCGACGGATGCGCGTTGCGGAACGCGATGAGGTTCTTGGTGTAGAGGCGGAAGTTGGTCTGGTCCGTGTTCCAGGCGTAGTTCAGCCAGTTCCCGGGCGAGTCCAGGTTGTATGCGTTGTTGTTGCAGTTGACCGAGCGGAGGAACTCGTCTCCACCCGTGAGCATGGGCACGCCCGCGCTGAGCATCAGGAACGCCACGCCATTGCGCGCGGCCTGCCGCTGGAGCGACGCGGTGCCGCCCTGGTCCCAGCTGTGGTTGGTGTCCTCGCCGCCGTCGGAGGGGCCATAGGGCCACGCCAGGGTGTTGTTCTTGCTGTTGCAGGAATAGAGGTCCTTCAGGGTGAAGCCGTCGTGGGCCACCATGAAGTTCACCGAGTTCAATGGCTTGCGGCCGTCATCCCCGAACAGGTCCGACGAGCCCGTGAAGCGCGTGGCCAGCGTGCCCGTCGTCACGGACACCACGCCGAGCTGGTTCTGGTCCTCGCGGAAGGCGTCTCGGAACATGCCATTCCACTCCTTCCATCCCGCGGGGAAGTTGCCCACTTGATAGGAGTTGCCGCCGATGGCCCAGGGCTCGGCGATGAAGTCCGTGCCGGCGCCTCCTGCGTCCGGCCGGGGCGCGAGCGCGCTGATGATGTGATTGAGCGCCGTGCCCGCGTTGTCCCGGTTGTAGTTGAAACAGCCATGCTCGCAGGTGTTGCCCAGCACGGAGGCGAGGTCGAACCGGAAGCCATCCACGCCGAGCGTGTCCTTCCAGTACGCGAGGGAGTGGATGATGACGTCCTGGGCCACCGTGTTGTACGTGTTGTAATTGCCACCCACGCCGGTGTTGTCCCAGCTCAGCTGCTTGTCCGCGGTGAGGCTGTAGTACGTGGGGTTGTCCAGGCCACGGAAAGACATCACGTTGAACGTGCTCGAGTCATTGCTCACCCACGCGCCGCCCTCGCCGGTGTGGTTGTAGACGACGTCCACCAGCACCTTGATGCCCACGGCGTGGAAGGCGTTGACCATGGCCTTGAACTCGCGCGTGGGGCCGCCCGCGCTCTTGTCACACGCATAGCGGCGGTCCGGCGCGAAGTAGTTCAGGGTCATGTAGCCCCAGTAGTTGTCTCCCGCCGTGGTGGTGGGCGCCGTGTCGTTGTTGTCGTTGTCCGTCTCCTGGAGCGGGAGGAACTCCACCGCGGTGACGCCGAGCTGAGACAGCGCGAGCGCCTTCTGGCCCGCGGTCTTGTACGTGCCCAGGCAGTTGGCATCCAGGCCAGAGGCCGTGTCCTGCTTCGTCAGCCCGCGCAGGTGGACTTCATAGATGACGTCGTCCTTGAACGCGCGCGTGGGCTTGGTGCCAATGGACGTGGTGTCTGGCAACAGCACCAGGCCCTTGGGCGCCACCGTGCCGCTGTCCTTGTAGCGGTGCGTCGGGCCCGAGGCGAACACCGTCGCGTCCGCGTTGAGTGGGTTCACGGGGTCGTGGCTCAGTTCCAGCGCGTACGGGTCCCACAGCAGCTTGTTGGGATTGAAGCGGTTGCCATTGGTGTCCACATCCGAGATGAAGCCCGCGGTGCGGTTCGTCTTGGACCAGCCCGCGACGTGCGGCCAGTTGGGACCCCAGGCTCGGAACCCGTAATAGACGGTGCCAGTGATTCCCGCTGCCTTCACCGCGCTGACGTCGACGCTCAGACTCCACACATGCGTGGTGGCGTTGGGCGTCATGGAATACTTCACGACCTCGGCGGCACCCTGCGGCATGGCGTAGAGCCACAGCTCGATGTCCGTGGCGTTCAGCGAGTACACGCGAAAATCAATCTTGGTCTGGTCCGCGTTGTAGCGAGCGCCCAACGTCCAGGTGACCAGCTCCTGTGAGGCTTGGGCCGGGGCGGTGGGCTCAGGCTGGGATGGCGATGGCTCGGTGGGGGCGCAAGACATCCACACGGAAGCGAGCCCCGAGAGGATGAGCGCGGGCCAGCGCGCGAGCCAGGGGCTCCGGCGATGACGACGGGAGAAAGACTGCATGATGTGGCTCCTGACGCGGCAGGCTGGAATTCCGGAGGGGAATTGATTCAACGGGTCCGCGCTCTGCCCGGGGAATTCCGGTATGCATACCATCGCATCGAGGCGGTGCGCCGCCGGCCACGGGCGGGGTCTGTATCACCCGGTGGGCATCAGAAACTCCCGGACAGGCCCACGTCGCGCGGGCCCACGGACAGGCTCAAGTGTGGGCCCGACGAAGGCGTCGCGTCGTCCGTCCGACCATGCAGCAGGAGGGGTACCGCCGCGCCGAACGCCGAGCCGAGGACCGCGCCCGTGACGACATCGGTGAGGTAGTGCTTGTCCGCGGCCATGCGCAGCAATCCCACGGACGTGGCCAGAGGCAGGCCGATGCCCCACAGCCAGGCTTGATGTGGGTCGCCGCGCAGCGCGGCCACGGTGCCCGCGGAGACGACCAGCGAGAACGCGAGCTGCGTGTGTCCACTGTAGAAAGACAGGTTGTTGTCGTTGGGGTGCGCGGTGAGGCGCTTGTCCGGCTCGGGCAGGACGTGCACGAAGGGCCGCTCGCGTCCCGCGGCGAACTTCACCGCCTGGTTGAACACGGAGCCGAGCATCGCGCTCTCCAGCATGATGGTCGCGTCCTGCGCGAAGCGCGCGCCGGAGTCCGGGCCGCTGGCGCCCACCGCGTACTTCAGGCCGAACATGGCGAGCGGTACGCCCGCGAAGCCCACGGCGTTGCTCCACGTGTCCGCGCGCCGTCGCGCGTCCGGCGTGTCACCGGCGAGCCCGCGTCCCCATCGGTCCAATCGGTTGAGCGTGTCGCGGCCATCGGGGGCTCGGTCGCACCAGCGGCAGTGCGCGGGCGCCAGCTCGTCCTTGAGCAGCGTCTCGCTCGTGAGCCAGAGCACGGCGGGGACACCGGTGAGCAGTCCATCCCGCGTCCAGTCGAAGCGCAGCGCATGGGGCGGTGCGGAGGCCTGCTCGGACTGGGCCCGGGCGGGGACGCCGGACACCAGCATCAGCAGGGCAACGAGGGCGAGGGAGCGAGGGGAGGGCCGCACGGTTGCGAGCATAGGCACGGTCAGCGTCCAGGTCGGGAGGTGTCCTGCCGAGGAATCCTGGAATCTCGTGGCCGCCTCCCTCCGCGGGGGGAGGGTGGGCGGGCCGCCGATAGAGCACAGTGGCGAGCGGCCGTCGAATCGAGCATGAAACCCCGCCGCGCCCCCGTTCTACACTCCGCCCCCCGCATGTCCGCCCCTGGCCGCACGCTTCATGTGTTCCCCGACGCTGGCCGGCGTCAGGCCGCGCTGCGCGCCGAGCGACAGGGCCGGGGCGTCTCGGTGGGGACACACCTGCTCACCTGGGATGCGTTCGTGCAGGCGTTGGGTGGGGCGCGGGAGTTGAATCGGCGGCCCTGCTCGGCGCTGACCGCGCGGACGGTGGTGGCCACGCTGGGGCCGAGCCTCGGCGCCACACCGTACGGCGACTTCGTGCGCGAGCCCGGCTTCGCGCGCGCTGCCTTGGACGCCTTGCTGGACCTGAAGGCGGGCCGCCTGTCACCGCGCGAGCTGCAAGACGCGGCCGAGGCGCTGCCTCCCGAACGCCGTCCGCGGGTGCGGGTGCTGGCGCGGCTGTTCTTCCTCTACGAGCAGCGCCTCGCGGTGCTGGGACTGGCGGACCGCGAGGACGTCGTGCGGGGCGCGCGCGAGGCGTTGGACCGAGGCACCTGGCCCGCGGCCTGGGAGGACGTGAGCACGGTCGTCCTGCATGGCGTCTACGATGTGCGGCCCTCGGGTCTGGAGCTGCTGCTGGGGTTGGCGGCTGCATGTGAAGCGCGGCGCGTGGCGCTGCGGGTGGAGACGCCGGTGGGAGGTTCGCCGGTGGCGGACGCCGCGCTCGCCGCGCTCTTCCGCGCCTTCGAGAGCCGGGGCGAGACCATGCCCCACGTGGACCTCTTCAAGGCGGACGTCACCTTCGAGGGCCGCCCCTTCACCGACCTGGGACGGCATCTCTTCTCACCGCGAGCGCCGCGCGATGTCCTGAAGGGCGCCGAGCCCGGGCCGAGGTTGTGGAGCGCCGCCACCGCGCGGGACGAGGCGCGCCTGCTCGCGCGAGACGTGCGGCGCCTGGTGTCCGACGGCACGTCGCCCGGAGACATCGCGGTGGCGTATCGCGAGTTGGGGCCGGAGGCGGGCTGGCTCGCGGAGGCACTGGGCGAGCTGGGTGTGCCGGTGCGGCTGCCGTGGGGTGAGCGGCTCGCGCTCGCGGGGCCGGTGCGCCTGGCGCTGGGCCTGCCGCAGTTGGTGGAGGACCGCTTCCCCGCCGAGCGCGTCGCGGAGCTGGTGAGCAGCCGTTACGCACCCACGCTGTCGCGCGGAGGCCCCGAGGCTCCGGCCTCGCTTTTCGCGTTGGCCGCGGTGCGGGATGATCGCCTCGGCGCGATGCGTGGGCGCGGCGCGTATGACGTGCGCCTGGATGGACTCGCGCGGCGATTGCTCGCGCTGTCCGGGGCGCGTCGCAAGGAAGACAGTGCCCGCGTGCACGCGGTGCAGGTGCTGCGCGAGCGGTGTCTGCTCTTGTTCCAACAGTGTCGCCGCATCCCCGAGGAGGGCAGCGCCGAGGAGCTGCTGAACGCGTGGTGGTCGGTGGTGGAGCGGTTGGGGCTGCTCGACTCGGAGGGGCCGCTGGAGCCTCGCGAGGAGGGCGAGCTGGGCGTGCGCGCGGTGGATGCTCGGGCCCGCGACGAGGCGGCACGGCGGGGGCTTCGCCACAGCGTGGACGAGCTGCGGCGCTCGCTGCGCGCGGTGGGCGGCGGTCCGAAGCTGCGGCGGCGCACGTTCGGTCGATGGCTGACGGATGCGCTCGCGGATCTCCACCTGCCCGCGCGAGGCCCGACGACGGGCGCGGTGGAGGTGCTTGACGCACGCGAGGTCCCGGGGCGCACGTTCCGACACCTGTTCCTGGCGGGCCTCACCGAGGGGCGCTTCCCCGGGCGCGAGGCGGCCTCGCCGCTGCTCGCGGACGCGGAGCGCATCGCCCTCAATCAGCACCTGGGCCGCGACGTGTTCCGCCTCACCGGCGGAGAGTTCGAGGACCGCGCGGCGTGGCGTCTCGCGGAGGACCGGCTGCTGTTCGCCAGCGCGCTCTCGTCGGCGGCGGAAGGGCTGAGCCTGTCGTACGCGGTGGAGGCGGCTGGGGGCCAGGAGCAGGTGCCCTCCGCGTTCCTGGAGGAAGTGCGGCGACTGACGGGGCTCAAGTGGTCGCCGCGTTCGCTGCCGCCCATCGCGCCGCTGGATGAAGTGCTCACCGCGACGGAGCTGCGGCGGTGCGTGGCGCTGGAGGCGGTGGCGTGGCCCAAGCTGCGCGTCACGGAGCCCGACCCGGCGGGCCCGCTGCTGCGCCATCGCTTCGAGTCCGAGGGCTGGTACCGCAGCGCCCGCGAGCTGGCGCACATGGAAGCGGCGCGTCTGCGCTTCTTTGGAGACCCCGATGCGGAGCCCGGCGAGTTCACCGGAGGCGTCCAGTCTCCCGAGCTGGGAGCGAAGCTGCGAGAGACGTTCCACTTCGGCCTCGAGAGGCCGCTGTCCGCGTCGGCGCTCGCGCGCTTCGGCAACTGTGGCTTCCAAGGCTTCCTTACGTACGGACTCAAGGTCGCCGAGCCCGACGCGCCGGGCGAGGAGTTCGACGCGCGCGGGCGCGGCACGTTCTGGCACCGCGTGGTGGAAGAGGTGTTCAAGGCGCTGAAGAAGCAGGACCTGCTGGGCAAGCCACCGGAGGAGATTCCCGACGCGGTGCTGGACGCGGCGCTCGCCTCGGCCGTGACGCACTTCGAGAAGTTCCACCACGTCGGGCACCCGGAGCTGTGGAAGCTGGCCCGTGAGCGGGCGCGCGCGATGGCTCGGCGCATCCTCACCGATGATCGCCGGGGCCTGCCCTTCGAGGCGCTGTCGCCCGAGGGCTTCGAACTCGAGTTCGGACCCACGGCGGATGACGAGCGCTGGAGCAAGGTGCTGCTGCCCATCGCGAATGACGCCATCGTGTTCGAGGGGAAGATCGACCGGCTCGACGTGCGCGGCTCGGAGGTCGGCGTCATCGACTACAAGTCGGGCCGACTGGACAAACGCGCGCTGCGCGAGAACCTGCTGCGCTCCGACTTCCAGCTCCCGCTCTATCTCTATGCGGCGCGCGAGAGCGGTCATGAGCGGGCGCGCGACGCGGCGTGGTTCTCGCTGCGCACGGGCGCCAGCATCCACCTCACCGAGGTCCTTCCGCCCGAGGAACTGGAAGACTTGTTGTCGAAGGACCCCGCGGTGCGCGAGCGCGTGAAGGGCTCGGGAGGACTCAACCTGCCCAACGCGGTCGAGGGACTGGTGAACACGCTGCGGGCGGGTGAGTTCCCCGCGCGGCCCAATGACTGCGGCGCCTGCGGCTTCCGCGCGGTGTGCCGCATCACCGAGCGTCGCGTGACAGAGGAGGGGAGCGGATGAGCGACACGCCCTCGCCCCTCGCGCTGGAGCGCAACCTCGCGTTGTTGGCCGGCGCCGGCGCCGGAAAGACATACAGCCTCGTCACCATGACGCTGCACCTGTTCTCGGGCGCTCGGACGGGAGGCGAGGCGCTGCGGCCCGCGCGGCTGTGCATGCTCACGTTCACGGACAAGGCCGCGGCGGAGATGCGTCGCCGTGTGCGAGAGCGTCTGGATGCCTTGGCGCAAGGAGACGCGCCCGCTGGAGCAGAGCCGGTGCTGCGCGCGTCGTTGGAGCGGCTGGGGCGTCCGTTCCCTTCGACGGAGGCGTGGCGACAGGTGCGCGAGGAGTTGAGCGCGGCCACGGTGGGCACGTTCCACTCACTCTGCGGACAGATGCTGCGTCGCGCGCCTCCCGCGGTGGGCATCGATCCTGCCTTCGAGGTGTTGGATCCGCTCGAGGCCTCGGGGCTGGTGCAGGACGTGGCGGAGCGCGTGGTGCTCGACGCGCTGGAGGAGCAGGACGCGCAGGTGCGCGAGCTGTGCTCGGAGCTGGGCTTCTCGGGCTCTGGGTTCTCGGATGGGCTCGTCGCCGCGCTCATCTCCGTGTACGCGACGCTGCGAGAGGAGGGCCTGCGTGCGGCCGCCGCGCGAGTGGGCGACGCGGCCGAGGGCCGTGCCCAGTTGGAGGTCCTCATCCAGGACAGCCGTCGACTCTGCGGCGAGGCGCGCGCCCATGATGCGAAGGGCGAGTGGAGTCAGCTGCTGGCCGCGTGCGACCGCGCGCTGGCTGGAATGACGCCCGAGACCTTCCTGGAGCCGGGCCACTTCCCGCTGCTGCGCTCGGTGCTGTTGTCCGAGCCGCGCAACCTCGCCCATCTGCGCAAGGGCGCGGGCGCGCTGGTGAAGGAGCTGCTCTGGAAGGTGAAGGGCAAGAGCGACGGCTCGGTGCGGCGCCTGGAGGATGCCTACGCCGCGTGGCGCTCGGCGCCCTTCGAGGCCACGTTCCGCGAGCTGCTCAGTCGACTGGAGACGCGCCACGACGCGGAGATGGCGCGGCGCAACGTCTTCGACTTCACGTCCCTGCTCGTGAAGGCGCGCGACCTGCTGAGAGACTTCCCGGAGTTTCGCCAGCAGGTCCAAGAGCGCCTCGGCGCGCTGCTGGTGGACGAGTTCCAGGACACCAACCGCTTGCAGTTGGAGTTGGTGCTCTTGCTCGCGGAGCAGCGCGAGGGTGGGCCGCGCGAGCTGGCGCCGGACGCTGACCTGGTGGCCTCGCTGCCGCTGGAGCCCGCGTTCCTGTGCGCGGTGGGTGACCGCAAGCAATCCATCTACGAGTTCCGCGGCGCGGACGTGTCTGTCTTCACCGTGTTGGCGAAGAAGATTGTCGCGGAGGGCGGGGCGCAGGACTTCCTCCAGCACAACCGGCGCTCGGTGCCGGGCCTGCTGTCGTTCTTCAACCGCGCGTTCGCGGGCGTGCTCGTCTCGCGTCACGAGCCTCCACGTCCCTACGAGGTGACGTACGTCCCCGAGCAGGACGACCTGTCTCCCGTGCGTCCCGCGCTGCACGAGGCGCCCGTGGTGGAGCGGCTGATGCTCCCCGAGGCGGCGACCTCGCTCGATGTCCGCGAGTCGGATGCGGACGCGATGGCGCGACGGCTCCGATTGCTGCTCGCGCCTGGAGCACCCGCGACGGTGGCGCGCGAGGACGGAGAGGGGCCACGTCCCGCGCGCGGTGGCGACGTGGCGGTGCTCTTCCGGACGTTCACGCACCTGGAGGTCTATCGCCAGGCGCTCATTCGCCATGGCGTTCCGCACCGGGTGCTGCGAGGGCGAGGCTTCTACGGGGCACAGGAGGTGTTGGACCTCGCGTCGCTGCTGGCGCTGCTGGCGGACTCGGAGGACTCGCTGGCCTTCGCCGCGGTGCTGCGCTCACCGCTCGTGGGTTTGTCGGATGCCTCGCTCTTCCGCCTCGCGGGGGATGCGCCGCTGTCGCTCGCGTCCGCGGGCCTTCGAGACGCCGAGGTGCGGGGGCGACTGCCCGCGCGCGAGCGTGTCCGCCTGGAGCGCTTCCTGGACGTGCTGCCCGCGCTGCGTCGCGAGCGAGATCGCCTGGGCGTTCGCGCGCTGCTGCACGTCGCGCTGGAAGAGACAGGCTATCGCGAGGCGCTGGCGGGCTCGCCCTACGCGGAGCAGGCCAGCGCCAACGTGGACAAGCTGCTCGCCATGGCCGCACGACGCGACGAGCGCGGCACGGGCGGATGCGTGGCCTTCGCGCGCGAGCTGCGCATGCTGGCCGAGTCCGACCCGACGGAGGCACAGGCGGACCTGCTCGACGCGGATGATCCGCGCGCGGTGCAGTTGCTCACCATCCACCGCGCCAAGGGCTTGGAGTGGCCCATCGTCGTCGTGCCCGCGCTGGGCGGACGGCGGCGCACCACCACGGCGCGAGCCCACTTCGAGCGCTCGCACGGGCTCGCGCTGCGCCCTTGGGTGCCGGACTCGCTGGAGACGTTCACTTCCGAGCGCTTCGAAGCCGTGCGCCAGGAACTGAAGGCCCGCGAGGATGCCGAGTACCGCCGCCTCCTCTACGTGGCGCTCACCCGCGCCAAGGACCTGCTCGTGCTGTCTGGAGGCGAGGAGCCGCGCGCGGGCAAGGACTCGTGGTGGCACATGCTCGACGCGCGCGTGGCGGACGACGTCGAGGTGCGCGCGCTCGTGGAGGACGTGGACGTCAATGCGTTGCCTCCACCCCTTGAGCCCGAGCCTCCCGGACCCGAGGACGTGGCGCGCGCGGAAGCCCGAGTGGAGGCCGCGCTGCTGCGCGTGGCGGGGCTCGACGAAACCCTCGCGGACGCGAGCGACGTGGTGGCCACCGTCGCGGGAGTGCAGGACTTCCTCACGTGCCCGCGTCGCTATCACCACGTGCACCGCGTGGGGCTGTCCGCCTCGCCGCTGCCCTGGGAAGTGTCACCGCAGGCCGCGTCTCCGCTCGTGGAGGAAGACGCGTGGCTCCCCGCGATGGGGTCGGACGCCCAGGTGGCGCGGCTGCTGCGCGACGTGGACCTCGTGAGGACCTCCGGTCCGGACGCGGACGCGGCGGATCGCAGGGCGCACCTGGAAGCGCTCTGGCGCGAGGCGGGGCACGCGCCGGACTCGGAGGACATGGAGGCAGCGCTGCGCACGGCCGAGCGCTTCCTGTGCACGGACTTCGCGCGACGACTGGGGGGCTCTCCTGCGGCTCGCGTGCACCGCGGCCTGTCCTTCGTGACTCACCTGGAGGATGGGGTGGCGTTGGAAGGAGAGGTGGACATCTTGTGGGAGTCCCCCGAGGGGGAGGCCGTGGTGGTGGCGCTGAGGGCAGGCGGGCGGCATCCCTTGGGCGCGGTGTCGTATGCGCACGCGCTGGAGGCTCAGGCGCTGGCGGCGCGAGGCCTGGTGCGCGAGGGCGTGCAGGTGCGCGCGGGAGTGGTGTTCCTCGGGGAACAGCGGCCCGAGCCGGAGTTCCTGGCCCAGGCAGCGGGGGAGCAAGAGGCGTCCCGGCGGCTTGCGAACGCGGTCCGGGCACTGGTCAAGGAAGAAGCGCGGGGCAAGTGGCCCGGACGTGACAAAGCAGCCTGCCAGGCCCTTCATTGCGGCTTCGCGGAACACTGTCACCCGGCCCCTCGCGCGTGCTAAGCGGCGGGCACCATGCCGAACGTCGTCGTCGTTGGAGCGCAGTGGGGAGATGAGGGAAAGGGCAAGGTCGTTGACCTGCTCACGGAGCACGCGCAGGTGGTCGTCCGTTTCCAGGGCGGCAACAACGCGGGCCACACCCTCGTGGTGGGCGGACAGAAGACGGTCCTCCACCTGATTCCCTCGGGCATCCTTCACCCGGGCAAGACGTGTGTGATTGGCAACGGGGTGGTGGTGGACCCGGCCGTCCTCGTCGGAGAAATCGATGCGCTCAAGGCGCGCGGCTTCCTCAAGGACGACACGCAGATGCTCATCTCGGACAATGCCCACGTCATCTTCCCGTGGCACAAGCTGCTCGACAGCTTCCGCGAGAAGGCGCGAGGAGGCAGCGCCATTGGCACCACGGGCCGCGGAATCGGCCCCGCCTATGAGGACAAGGTCGCTCGCCGGGGCATCCGCGTGCGTGACCTCCTCAACCCCGAGCGTCTGCGCAAGCGCATCGACGAGCGCCTGCCCGCCGCGCTGGAGGAGATGAAGGAGCTGTGCGCGAAGGCGGGCGTGGAGGTTCCCCGCTTGGAGGCGCCTCAGGTGCAGGCGGAGTTCTCCGCGCTGGGCGAGCGCCTCAAGCCCTTCGTGCACGACGTGTCGCTCTTCCTCTCCGAGCAGGTGCGTCGCGGCGCTCGCATCCTCTTCGAGGGTGCACAGGGCACGCTGCTCGACGTGGACCACGGCACCTATCCGTTCGTCACCAGCTCCAACTGTGTGGCGGGCAACGCCGCGGTGGGCTCGGGCCTGGGCCCCACGGCCATCGACAAGGTCATGGGCATCAGCAAGGCCTACACCACGCGCGTCGGCGGCGGTCCTTTCCCCACCGAGCTGAATGACGAGACGGGCGAGCGGCTGCGCAAGGTGGGCGATGAGTTCGGCGCCACCACGGGTCGTCCGCGTCGCTGCGGCTGGCTGGACGGCGTGGTGCTGCGCTACGCGGTGCGCGTCAACGGCCTGTGGGGCCTCGCGCTCACCAAGCTGGACGTGCTCAGCGGCCTCAAGTCGCTGCAGATCTGCAACGCGTACGAGCTGGACGGCCAGAAGGTGACCGAGCTGCCCGGGGACTACGAGGACCTCGCGCGCGTCAAGCCCGTGTACGAGACGCTGCCGGGTTGGGACGAGAAGCTCGCGGGCGTGCGCACCTTCGACGAGCTGCCCGAGAACGCCAAGCGCTACGTGCGCCGGGTGGAAGAGGTCAGCGGCGTCCCCGTGGTGTGCGTCTCCGTGGGCGCCGACCGCGGCGAGACGGTGCTGCTGCAGAACCCCTTCCGGAGCTGAGCGGCGCGTGGGTCGAGGCCCCACGGGATTGACTTTCGAATCAATCCTGTGGGTCGATCCTCCCCATGTCCGACTCGAACACCGCCGTCATCGTGGACGCCGTGCGCACCGCGCGCGGCAAGAAGAAGGGGACGCTGGCCGGGGTCCACCCCATGGACCTGGCCGCGCACGCGCTGAGCGCGGCGCTGCGCCGCACGGGCGTGGACCCGCAGCGCGTCGATGACGTGGTGTTGGGCTGCGTCTCCCAGGTGGGCGAGCAGGGGCTGAACATCGCGCGCGGCGCGGTGCTGGCCTCGGGGATGCCCATCGAGGTGGCGGGCGCCACGGTGAATCGCTTCTGCGGCTCGGGCCTCCAGGCGGTGAACTTCGCCGCCATGCAGGTGATGTCGGGGCAGGCGGACCTGGCCATCGGCGGTGGCGTGGAGTCCATGAACCGAGTGCCCATGGGCTCGGACGCCGAGGGGCCGGGCTCTCCCGCCGCGCCGTCCCTGGTGGAGCGCTTCCCCAACCTGGTGCCGCAGGGCGTGTCCGCGGAACTCATCGCCGAGCAGTGGAAGCTGTCGCGCGCGCAGGTGGACGAGTTCGCGCTGAGCAGCCAGCAGAAGGCGGGCGCGGCGATCCGCGACGGTCGCTTCACGAAGGAGATCGATCCCTTCCTCGTGACGGGCGCGGACGGCCAGCGCGTGGGCTTCGCCACGGATGAGCACTGCCGTCCGGGCACGACGATGGAGGCGCTCGCGGGGCTGCGGCCCGTGTTCAAGGAGAACGGCGTCATCCACGCGGGCAACTCCTCGGGCATCGTGGACGGCGCGGCCGCGGTGGTGGTGGCGAGCGACAAGGCCGCGCGGGCCTGGGGGCTGCCTCGCCGCGCGCGCATCGTGGCCACCGCGGTGGCTGGCTCGGATCCGGTGCTGATGCTGACGGGCCCCATCCCCTCCACGCGCAAGGCGCTGGCGCGGGCCGGGCTGTCGGTGAAGGACATCGACTTGTGGGAGATCAACGAGGCCTTCGCGCCCGTGCCCATCGTGGTGGCGCAGGAGCTGGGCATCTCCCCGGACCGGGTGAACGTGAACGGCGGCGCCATCGCGCTGGGGCACCCGCTGGGGGCCACGGGCGCCATGCTGGTCGCCACCTTGCTCAGCGAGCTGGAGCGGCGGGACCTGCGCTACGGCGCCGTCACCTTGTGCATTGGTTACGGAATGGGGGTCACCACCATCATCGATCGCCAGGTGGGCTGACGCAGCGTCGGCTTTCTGCTACGGCAATCGAGTACCCGCACGGTGGGGGCTGACATGGTCGTCGTTGTCTCGCGCGCAAGGGCCTGGAGTGTCGCCGCGGCGCTGCTGCTGGGCGCGGCGGCGCCGTCCGTCCTGGCACAGCAGGCACCCGTCGCGGAGAGCGCGCCCTCCGAGTCCAACGCCACCCTGGCCGCTTCGCGCATCCGGGACGGGGACGTGCTGATGCGCGATCGCCGCTACCGCGAGGCGGCCTTCGCCTTCCTGGACGCCTCGCACGCGGACGCGGGCCACGTGGAAGCGCGCTTCAAGCTGGGCAACGCGCTGGCCGTGCTCGGCTACTACGCGCAGGCCATCGAGCAGTGGGAGGCCGCGGCGCGCCTCACCACGGACACGGCCATCCGCCAGAGCGCGCAGGACAACGTGGCGCGCGCGAAGGTGAAGCAGGCGCAGTCGGGCAGCTCGCCCCTGGCGGCGGGGCAGCCTCCGGGCTCGGGCCCTGTCGCGGAGCCCACGCGTGCCCAGGCTCGCAAGGCCTACGAGATGGGTGTGCAGCGCATCGGCGAGCGCGACTTCGCCGGGGCGCTCCAGAGCCTCACGCAGGCGGTGCAGCTCGAGCCGATGTTGGCGGTCGCCTACACGGCGCGGGGCAGCGCGAACATCGGGCTGCGCCGGTACCCCGAGGCCGCGGCGGATTACCAGTACGCACTGAGGCTGGAGCCCGAATCGGCCTCCCCACTGTACGGGTTGGCCGAGTCCTACCGCGCCATGGGTCGCAACGCCGAGGCGCGCAGTCTGTACGAGCGCTACGCGGCGTCCACGGCCGCCGATGTGCGCCCTCCGCTGCAGGCGGAATCCCGACAGAAGGCGGAGCGTCTGCGTTGACCGCCTGCCAGCCCGTGGGGGCTGCGTTTGAAACCCACCCGTGTCCGTCACTAACTTCCAGGCATGGACGGCAACGACGCGCATGCGGAAGGCAGGCAGGTGTTCCGTCCCCGTCGGGTCTTCGCGTTGAGCATGGGCGCGGCAGGCCTGATGTGGGTCGCGGTGCTGGTGTACCTGTTCCGGTTTGATGGCGTCCCGCTGAAGACATTCCTCTCGGCGGGCTTCTTCGTCCTCTTCTTCGCGGTCTCGGTCACGTACTACGGCCGCACGCTCATCGTGGTGGACGCTCGCGGCGTCACGTACCGAGGGCTCGTGCGCACGCGCTGGTTCCCGTTCGCGGACATCCGCAAGCTGGACGTGCTCCCCGGGCCCGTGACGGTCTACGCCATCCGAGGCACGGGCGGCTTCGTGCACTTCACGAGCTTCTTTCGGCATCACCAGGACCTCGCCCGGCTCCTCGTCGAGCGGGCGGGACTGGCCCCACTGCACGGGGCCTAGCCCGCGCTCGTCAGCCCGCCAGCAGCGCATAGGTAACGAGCAGCCCCACCAGGGCCGCGGTCGCCGCGAGGGTGAGGAGCCAACCTTCCGCGTGGCTTCGCCGTGTCTCGGGAGTCGCCGTGGGTGGGGCAGGTGGCTCGGGCGTGGAGGGCGCGGCTGGCGCGGATGGGAGCGGAGGCGGCTCCGGAGGCGCTTCGACGACAGGCGCGGGTGGTTCGTCCACCGGGGCCTGGAACCGCAGGAGTGAGCGCCCTATCTCGATGATGTCCCCATCCGTCAGGGGCGTGGCCTGTCGCAGGGGCTTTCCGTTGAGGAAGACGCCGTTGGCGGTGCCCACGTCCTCGACCTGAAAGGCGCTGGCCTCATGGTGGATGCGCGCGTGGATGCGGGACACCGCGCGGTCGCGCAATCGCACCTTCACGCCACCACCGCGCCCGATATCCGTGAGCGCTTCCCCGAGCGCGAAGGTCCGCCCCATGTCGAGCCCGGTGAGGCAGGTGAGGGTGGCCGCGCGTGAGGCCACGCTCTCCGCGCCCAGGAGCAGCTCCTTGAGCACCGCCATCGTCCCCACGCCGCGCTCCACGGGGACCTCGGGCTCCAGGACGCGCACGGACATCTGCTCGGTGAGCCCGAGCACTTCGCCCGGCAGCACCAGTCGGGCGACCCCGGGCGGAACGAAGACCTGGTTCACGGTGAAGGTCCGCGAGGACGCGACGGTGAGCCGCTGCTCCTCGATGCTCAAGGTCAACAGCCCCGGAGGCAGTCCCGCCAGATGGACTTGATCCTCGGGGCCACCGCCGAGGCGGTGCGTGCCCTCGGGAAGCTCGAAGGGCGTGGTGCTGTCCGGGTGTTCGAACTGGAAGTGCATGGGCGCGGCCGAAGCAAGTCCGAGGCCCTGAGCGCGTGACGCGCTTTCGCGGGGTTGGCGCGCGGCGGTGGTCCGCGACGTCCGCTCCCGTCCGGGGCCCGAGACGGCGCGTCAGCTCCGTGCGATGCGCGTGCCGGGATACACCGCGACCGCGGATCCATCCGCGACGAACGCCGAGCGGGGCTTCGCGCCGAGGCTCTCCACGAAGGCCGCGCCGTACAGGGCCCGCACGTCGCAGTCGAACGTGGGCTCCGTCGCGCGCCAGACGTTCCAGCGGGGATGTTCGACGGCGTACTCCGCACAGCCGCCATCGCGCTGCGCGGTGTAGCCCCAGTAGTGCTCGGTGATGAACTCCTCCTCGGAGTTCGGTTCACTGGGGAGGGGCGCGCCTTCCGTCCTCGCGGAGAGCTGGTGCCAGCGCCCCGCGTACCGCCAGCCATACGCGACCTGTCCGGGCGCGCCATTCGCGGCGGCGTCCATCTCCACGGTGTGTCGCATGGGGACGGCGAGATAGGGCTCGTTGTAGAGAACGCGCGCCACGGTGGCGATGGCCCAGCGAGGGACCAACTCGCGCACGAACACGACACCGCGGCGCCAGCCCTCGGGCCCCTTGCGCCGCACATAGAAGCGCAGGTTGACCTCGTCGAAGTCTCGATGGAGCGGTACCGCGATGCCACGCACGCGCGTGTCGAGGAACCGGAAGCCCACCATGCTGGCGAGCGCCTGTCCCTGCCACCGGTCCAACTCGGTGCCCATGGGGACGAGTGGCTGGAGGACCTCCGGCGCGACCTCGTAGTTGAGCATCAGCAGGGAGCGCCAGGTCGCCGTGAGGAAGGGGCGCATGGTGGCGTCGTAGCGAACCCGATGCGCCGCGTCCAACCTCGCCCGCCGCCCGAGCGACTTGCGCGGCGTGGGAGGCAAGAAGCCCGCATCGTCCGTGCGCCTCGGGGCGCGAAGCTGGCTAGGATGCTCGGCCTCGATGCGCCTCCATTCCACGTCCTGGTTCACGCTTCTGCCGTTGCTCTGCCTCGTTACGTCCTGCCGGGACGAGCAGGCGGGCCCGGCTCATCGCACGCCGCGTCTGCCCGCGGCCGCGCAGGTCCGCACGCGCGAGGGTGTGCCCTCGGACCTCACCTTCCGCGCGGACACGACCTTCGCGGGAGGCGCGGTGGCATACCTGGGCTCGCGCGTGACACCTGAGCACGCGGCGCCGGGGCAGCCCGTCACGCTGACGCACTACTTCATGGCGCGCCGGCCTCCGCCTGAGGGCTTCGGCTTCTTCGTGCACGTGGTCGACGTGGCCAGTGGCCAGATGGTGGGCAACGCCGACCATGAGATTCAGGACGGCGCCGCGCCGCTCGCGACGTGGCCCGTGGGCAAGGTCATCGAGGACACGCATGTGGTGCCCATGCCGGCGAGCCCCGCGCGGCTGATGCTCGGCTTCTGGCGCGGCGACGACCGGCTGCCCGTGGACGATGCCCGCGCACAGGACGGCGCGAACCGGATGCTCGGGCCCACGCTCGGCGGCGCGCCTCCGGAGCTGCCCGAGTACAAGGTGTCGCGAGTGAAGAAGGCCCCGGTCATCGACGGCGTGCTGGATGACGCGGTCTGGAAGGATGCGCCCGCGGTCACGCTGGTGGGCAGCTTCGACGGGCGCCCTGCTTCACTCCGCACCGTGGCGCGGCTCGCGTATGACGACGCGAACCTGTACGTCGCCTTCGACGTGGAGGACCCCGATGTCTGGGGCACGCTGCGAGAGCGCGACGCCTCCATCTACGAGCAGGAGGTGGTGGAGATCTTCCTGGACGCCAACGCGGACGGGCGCACGTACAACGAGCTGGAGGTGTCGCCCCACAACGTGATCTTCGACGCGTACTTCCCCGCGCGGCGCCAGGGCATGGACCTGTCGTGGGACTCGGGCATGAAGACGGCGGTGAAGGTGCGCGGCACGCTGGATGATCCCTCGGACCGCGATGAGGGCTGGTCGGTCGAGATGGCCATTCCCTTCAACCGGCTCGCCGAGGTGCCGCACCTGCCGCCCCAGAAGGGAGACCGCTGGCGCTTCAACCTCTACCGATTGGAGCATCGCGATCGCCGACAGGTCGAAGGGCAGGCCTTCTCGCCGCTCTTCGTGGGGGACTTCCACGCGCTGCCTCGCTTCGCGTGGCTGACCTTCCAGTGAGCGCGTCTCACGCGTGAGGCGAGAGTTCCCAGTGCGCATCCGCCACGGAGCGCTCGGAGGGATCGCCGAGGAAGCGCAGGAAGCCATTCTGCTCGAGCGTGTCCACCAGCTCCTCGGCCTCCAAGGCAGAGAAGCCCTTGGCCTCCACGAGCAGGTTGCGCATGAACGACTTGCCGCGCAGGTAGCCAATCGGCTCGCCGGGCGGCAGCAGGGCCTTCAGGTCGGCGGTGAGCTGCCGGAGGTCGATGTCCTCGAGCGTCATCCGCTCAAGGATGGGAATCCCCCGTGCGCTCGGCAACCCGCGGCGACGCGGGCCCCGTCTCCCGCGTGAGGAAGGGGACCAGGCGGACGTCCTGGCCGTCGCTCTCCAGGGTGATGGCGCCGTCCACGTCGGTGCGCCAGCAGGTGGTCCCCATCGCCGCGTAGCGCGTGACGACTTCCTCGTGTGGAAAGCCGAAGCGATTGCGACGGCCCACGCAGAACACCACATGGCGAGGCTGGGCCCGCGCGAGCAGCGCCTCCGAAGATGAAGTGCGCGAGCCGTGATGGGGCGCCTTCATCACCGTGACGGGCCCGCCGAGTTGCTCCAGGAGCGCCGCTTCGCCCTCTGCCTCCACGTCGCCCGGGAGCAGCACGGTGACGTCGCCATGCCGCACGCGCAGCACGATGCTCTGGTCATTCACCCCCTCCATCAGCTCGCGGTCCCGAGGAGGGCCGAGCACCTCCAGCGTCGCCTCGCCCAGCCTCACGGCGGGATGGCCCAGCTCCACCTGCTCCACCACGGCACCGCGCGCCGAATCCATCACTGCCCGCGACAGCGCCCCTTCCGCGGTGCCAGCGGACAGCCACAGGCGCTCGGTGGGGACCTTCGCCAGCGTCGACACGAGCCCCAGCGCATGGTCTGGGTGTGGATGCGACAGCACGGCCAGCTCCAAGCGGGAGATGCCTTCGTGGTGAAGGAAGGGCACGACGATGCGCTCGCCCGGGTCCGCGCCCTGAGGCACGCCGCCCGCATCCAGTAGGGCGTGATGGCCACGGGAGCTGAGGACCACCGCATCCCCTTGGCCCACGGCGAGGAACGTGATGCGCAGCGCCGGAGCAGGACGCAGCGAGGGCAGCAGTACCGCCAGCATCACGGCGACAGGCACGAGCGCGCCTCCCCACCGCCATCGTCCCGTGCCGAGTGCCCAGAGCCCCAGGCCCGCCGCATAGGCCAGGGCCATGCCCACGCCGAGCCCTGGCACCTCCACCGCCGCGAAGGGCAGGGCGGAGAAGACTCGGGTCACCCCGAGCAGGAGTTGAGAAGCCCACGCGCCTGCCCACAAGACAGGCGTCGCGAGCACGGGTGAGAGCACGAACAGGGCCGCCCCGCCAGCAGCGAGCCCGGTCAACAGCCCGCAGAGGGGCAGGGCGACGATGTTCGAAGCCAGGCCCGCGAGGCTCACGCGGCCGAACGCCTCGGCCACGATGGGCAATCCAGACAACGTGGCCGCCGCGCTCGCGCAGAGCGTTTGAAGGACGGCCTCGCGAGCCTTGCCCAACCATCGCCGCACGCGGTGGGGCTCTTGCGGATCCGGAGGCGCCAGGGGAATGGCGGCGCGGAGCGCGGGCGACAGGAGGATGAGCCCCAGCACGGCCAGGAACGACAGCCGGAGGGACAGGTCCACCACGCTGGAGGGCAGACCTGCCACGAGCACCAGCGCCGCCGCCGCGAGGCTGTTGAGCCCATCCGCGCGCCGCCATAGCGCCAGGCCCAGCAGCACCACCATGGTCATCACCGCCGAGCGCACCGCGGGCGATTGATTGTCGGTGAAAATCACATAGGCCCAGACAAACGGCACCGACACGGGCGCCGCCACGCGCCCGGCGTCGAGCCGCCGCCAGCGCGCGCCCACGCGGACGAGCAGCCATCTCAGGAGCGCCAGCGTCATCAGCGCGAGCGCCGCGACGTGAAGCCCCGACACGCTGAGCACATGCGCGAGCCCCGCGCGCGAGAAGGACTCCTCCCAAGCGTCATCCAGCGCGGCGCGCTGTCCCGCCGCGAGCGTGAGGAACAACGCGGCTGCGTCGCGGCTCGGGGCCACGGCGTAGACGGCCTTCGCCAGCCGACCTCGCGCATCCTCCACCCAGGTCCGCCACGCGGGGGCGGGGGAGAGGACCAGCAGGCGGTCGGCCGCGAGGCTCCCCGTGAAGGCCACGCCACGCCTGCGCCGAGATGACGAGAGGTCGCGCTCGCCTGGGTTCGCGGCGGGCGCATCGGGAGCCAGCTTGGCCTCGACCAGGATGCGTTGCCCTGGCAGGAGCGCACGGGGCCCTCGCGCGGTCAGGCTCGCGCGGAAGCGCGCGGGCTCCATCGACCCCTCGAGCGGACCTGCCCGTGCCACCACCAGCCCCACGCGCGTGGCGCCGTCGAAGGCATCGACTCGATCCACCTCGCCTTCGAGTCGCGCGGACCCACCCCGAGCCAGGGTCGCGGGGACCTCCACGCGCGCCTCCAGGCCCGCCAGGCCCGAGCCGGTGAGTCCCAATCCCAACAACACGGCGAGGTGTGCCCCGGGCAGCCGAGCAAGCGTGCCACCCGCGACGACGAGCAGCGCGCCACCGAGGAGAAATGCTCCGGCCGCGCCACCTGTTCGAGTGGGCCAGAGCGCTCCGAGCACGAGGCTCAGCGCAGGGAAAAAGAGAGGCCGCGACCCCAGGTCGCGCCACGCAAAACGCTCCACGCCCGACCCCCGCCCGCCACCCTACGCGTCGCTCACACCGAGCGACTGCGCGTACAAAAGCGGACACCGTAGTCGGGCCCACCTTGGGTGGTCAAGGCGATCTCGTTGCCCGTCGATGTGGTTTGTGGTAGTAGTGCCCGGCTTGAAGGCCGGGGGTTGAGTCTTTCAAGGAGGCAGTTAGTGCAGACCAGCTTCAAGACTGGTGACAAGGCGGTTTATCCGGGCCAGGGCGTCGGTGAGGTGATGGGCATCGAGCACACTGAAGTGGCCGGACAGCGCCAGTCGTTCTACGTGCTGCGCATCCTGGAGAACGGGATGCGGATCATGATCCCGATCAACAAGGTCGGCTCCGTCGGCCTGCGGGAGATCATCAGCGAGGAGGACGTCAAGCAGGTCTACTCCATCCTGAAGGAGAAGGACATCTCCGTGGACTCGACGACGTGGAACCGTCGGTACCGCGAGTACATGGAGAAGATCAAGACCGGCTCCGTGTTCGAGATCGCCGAGGTGCTGCGTGACCTCTACCTGCTCAAGGGCGACAAGGACCTGTCGTTCGGTGAGCGCAAGATGCTCGACACCGCTCGCTCGCTGCTCATCAAGGAGCTGTCGCTGGCCAAGGACTGCTCCGAGGAAGAGATCGAGTCGGACCTGAAGAAGATCTTCAACCTCGCCTGACCCGTTACCGCGGGCGGCCTGCTGCCTCCGGTACCACCTCCGCCCCGGGTTCCCTCGTTGGAATCCGGGGCGTCGTGTTTTCGGCCCATGACCGAGCCCTCCTTCGACCCTGAATCCGAGCTGGCCCTCGTGCGGGACGAGCGCGCGCGCCGCATCGAGGAACTGGAAGCGCGCCTCGCCACCCGAGGCCGCGTCGGCGTACGCCCCTCGGTGGCGCTGATGGGCATGGTGCTGGGCCTCGCCCTGCTGGGGGTGCAGTGGCGCGAGCTTGCGTACTTCGCCTCGTCGTCGACGCCGCTGACGCTGGGCGCGGAAGGGGACTATCGCTACGAGCGGCTCGTCACCAACCGCTACGCCCAGGTGCACGGCATCCCCACGTCGCGCGGGGCCTACGAGCGCCAGGGTGACCGCTTCTCCGTGCTGGTGGGCCTGCGGGACTCGCCCTTCGTCGTGCGGCGCGCGCCGCTTCCTGGAGAGCACTGGGATGAGGGGCGGGCCCCGTCGCGCCCCGACCCCACGCCCTTCGCCATGCGAGGTCGCCTGCTCGCCGAGGAGGATGTCCCTCGTTACCGCGAGGCCTTCGCGCTGCTGCGCGCGCAAGGAGAGGTCCAGCCTCGCGATGGGCGGCTCTGGTTGCTCGTGGAGGGGGAGCGCCCCGGGGCGGACCGAGGGCGGTTGCTCGTCGCGTTGATGCTCAGTGCCTTCGTCTGCGTCAACGCGGTGCTGCTGGCGCGCGGGATTCGGCGCCGCTGAGTCGGGTCAGTCCGTCGCGCGCCTCGCGATCCTCCGCGTCGTATTGGAGGGCTCGCTCGAAGTGCTCGCGCGCCTCGGCTTGACGACCTCCCTGGGCGGCCTCCCGACCCACCAGGGTGTGCAGTCCGGCCAGTTGCTTGCGCAACACCGGACCCTGCTTGCTCCAGCCATGTGACAGTTCGAAATCCACCGACAGGGCCGTGGTCAGCGAGGCGATGGCGCGGGGCAAGTCCCGCTTCGCCAAGGCCTTGCGCGCGTCGGCCTCCGCGGCCTCGTAGCGCGTCAGCAGGGAGTAGAGCGCCGTCAGCTTCGCGCCTTGGGCCCGCTCCCGCGCGGCGGCGACGTTGCCGGATTCGTAGCGGGCGCGGACATCCGCCTCCAGCGCCGAATTGCCTCCCGGCGACGACGTGACCGCCACGACCTGCGGCGCGCCCCCACGCTCCGAGGCCGCGCTGGCGGCTCGCGGGCGCACGCGGGGCTCCTGTGGCTCGTGTGACGCGGCGGCCGAACCCGCGCCTCGGTTTCCGGCACGCGACTCTTGTGCCTCACGCTGCGCCGCGGCCGAACCCCGGCCTCCCGCTCGGGCCACCTGGGCCGCGCTGCGGGCCTCGGTGGGGGCTTCCTCGGGCGGGTCGTCCGAGGGCTCCACTTCCGTGGCCGTCAGCTGGATTCCGGGTCGCGGGGGCTCGGGCGCGACCTGCTCGCCCGCTGGCGCCGCTGGAATCACTGGGGGCTTGGTCTCCGTCGCGCGGACCGCCGCGAACGTCAGGAGGGCCGCCACGGCGGAGCCTCCGGCGGCGGCCAACAGCGCCACCCCCAGCGAGCTGGCGCGCATCCGGTGGGGCTTCTCCGGCGGAAGGGGCTCTGGCGGGACCACCGCGGGCAGCCCCGCGGCGGGCGTTCCACCTGGGCCTCGCAGGCGCAGCACGGCGTTGCCCAGGCTGACTTCATCGCCCGAGTTCAGCTCCACCTCCCCCGTGAGGCGCACCCGGTTGACGAACGTTCCGTTCTGGCTGCCCAGGTCTCTCAGGACGCAGTGGTTGCCCTTGCGGGTGAGCTGGGCATGGCGCCGGCTGATGGACGCGTGCTGGAGGCGCAGGTCCGACGAGGACGAGCGCCCCAGCGTCATGGCGCCCTGTTGCACTGGCACGAGCTGTCCGGCGCCAGGGCCTTTCTCCACGTACAGGAAGGCAGGGGGATGGCCCGGGTCCGAGTACTCCTTGTGCCAGTCGAGCCGAGGGGACAGCTCCCGGTCCGAGCCCGTCCGCTCGCCCCCTTTGCGCCGTCGTCCCTTGCGTGGCCCCGCTGGGAACTGGGGCACCCGCTGGGGGCGCGGGTCGTCCGCCTGGAGCGGCGCCACCTCGTCATCGTCGAAGGGGAGGTCCGCCGAATCGTCCGGGGCCGCTTGCTTTCCCGGCGGGCGGGGCGGTCGCGGCGGACGCTTGGGATTCGGTGGAGCCATGCGGACCATTCTCCCTGAGTCGGGCCGGGGACGGGAGTCTCCCGCCTGGTTGCCCGAGGTTGCGCCCGGAGCGGCCGGATTCTACCGGGCAACGCCGGCTGATACCTCCGGGCCGCTGTGTATTGCTGGCCTGTGTGGGACCCGGGATCCTAGAGTGCCGGCCACACCCACCAACACCCGAGGAGACCCGCCATCGTGTCCCCGCCCTCCATCCGGCTCTTCAACACGATGTCCATGCAGAAGGAGCTGCTCGAGACCCTCGTCCCGGGCAAGGTGGGGATCTACGTCTGTGGGCCCACGGTCTATAGCTACGTCCATATCGGGAATGCGCGCACGTTCACCTCTTTCGACGTGGTGGTCCGCTACCTGCGCTACCGCGGCTACGAGGTGACCTACGTCCGCAACTACACGGACGTGGACGACAAGATCATCAAGGCCGCGCACGAGACGGGCGAGGCCCCCGTGGAGCTGGCGGCGCGCTTCGTGGAAGCGTTCCGCGAGGACGCCCGGGCGCTCCACCTGCTGGAGCCGGATGTCTCGCCGCGCGTGAGCCAGACCATCCCGGAGATTGTCGCCATCGTGCAGACGCTCGTGGACAAGGGCTACGCCTACGAGTCCCAGGGTGACGTGTACTTCTCCGTCAGCCGCGACGCGGACTACGCCAAGCTGTCCAAGCGCAACATCGAAGAGCTGTGCGTGGGCGAGCGCGTGCAGCCCGGTGACCAGAAGCGCGAGCCGCTCGACTTCGCGCTGTGGAAGGCGGCCAAGCCGGGCGAGCCGTCCTGGGACAGCCCCTGGGGCAAGGGACGGCCGGGCTGGCACATCGAGTGCTCGGCGATGAGCGAGAAGTACCTGGGCGCCTCGTTCGACATCCACGGCGGCGGACTGGACCTCATCTTCCCCCACCACGAGAACGAGATCGCCCAGAGCGAGTCCGCCACGGACCAGCGGCTGGCGAAGTACTGGATGCACTGCGGCTTCCTGGACCTGGAAGGCGCGAAGATGTCCAAGTCGCTGGGCAACGTGGTGCGCCTGCGCGACGCGCTCGAACGCGTGGACCCCGAGGCCCTGCGCTTCTTCTTCCTCTCCACGCACTACCGCCATCCGCTCAACTTCGCGGACAAGGCCCTCGCGGACGCCGAGGCGCGGCTCGAGTACTTCTACGAGACGCTGCGCAAGGTGGACGAGCGCGTGGGTGGCAAGGACTTCGCCGCGGGCCCGCTGCACGGAGAGCCCGGGCGCTTCTGCGCTGAGTTCGAAGCGGCCATGGACGACGACTTCAACAGCGCGGGCGCGTTGGCGGCCCTGTCCGGCCTGTTCGCGCTGATGAACGAGCTGACCGACAAGCCGCCCGTGAAGGACAAGGCGATGGTCGGCCGCACGCTGCAGGCGCTGCGCGAGGAAGTGCGCCAGGTGTCTTCCGTGCTCGGGCTGTTCGAGGACGCGCCCGCGGCGTGGTTGCTGCGTCGGCGGGAGCGCGCCGTGCGCGAGCGTGGCATCGACGTGGCGCAGGTGGAGCGGCTGCTCGAGGAGCGGGCGGCTGCGCGCGCGGCGAAGAACTTCGCCGAGTCGGACCGGGTCCGCGGACTGCTCAAGGAGCAGGGAGTGGAAATCATGGACACGCCAGGTGGCACGGTGTGGAAGGTGGCTCCCGCCTCCACCTGAAAAGCCCCAGCGGGGACGCCAGGCTTCGTGTTACGCCCAGGGGCATGAGTCACTTCTGGCCCCTGCTGATGTGTCTCGGTGCTGGCCCGGCCCTCGCCGCCGGTTCAGCACCCTCCGTTACCCCCGCGGAGAAGAGCGCGGCGCGAGCCATCGACGCGAACGTGCTCCGCGCGCATGTGCGCTTCCTCGCGGGGGACCTGCTGGAGGGCCGAGGTCCGGGGACTCGCGGTGACGCGCTGGCGCAGGCGTACATCGCCGCGCAGTTCGAGGCCGCAGGACTCCAGCCCATGGGCCAGGACGGCACGTACCTGCAACCCTTCGAGCTGGTCGGGCTCTCGGGCCATCCAGACACGATGTCCTTCCGCGCATCCGGCGCGGCCCCCGCCACCGAGCTGAAGTTCCGCGACGACTTCATCGCCGTCTCGGGTGTGCAGGCGCCCGAGGCGAAGCTGGAGCAGTCCGAGCTGGTGTTCGTGGGCTACGGCATCGTGGCGCCGGAGTACGGCTGGGACGACTTCAAGGGCGTGGATCTGCGCGGCAAGACGCTGCTCATCCTCAACAACGACCCCGAGGATGATCCGCGCCTGTTCGCCGGGCGCACGCGACTCTGGTACGGCCGCTGGGATTACAAGTACGAGCAGGCCGCGAAGATGGGGGCCGCGGGCGCCATCATCCTCCACACGCAGCAGAGCGCGGGCTACCCCTGGCAGGTCGTCCAGAGCTCCTGGTCCGGTGAGCAGTTCGAGTTGCCCGCCGCCTCAGGCCCGCGGTTGGAAGTGAAGGCGTGGACCACCGAGGACGCCACGCGCCGCGTGCTGAAGCTCGCGGGGCAGGACCTGGACGCGCTCCGAGCCTCGGCCCAGAAGCGCGAGTTCAAGCCCGTGCCGCTCGGCGTGACGGTGTCGGCGAAGTTCGCCACCCAGGTGCGCCGTCGCCCCACGGCGAACGTGCTGGGCTTGCTGCCTGGAAGCGATCCCACGCTCAAGCAGGAGGTCGTGCTGTACAGCGCGCACCATGATCACCTTGGCATGAAGGCGGACCCCAAGCCGGGCGAGGACGCCATCTACAACGGCGCGGTGGACAACGCCTCGGGTGTGTCCGCGATGCTCGCCGTGGCCCGTGCGTTCCAGCAGCTGTCCTCGCCGCCGCGTCGCTCCATCCTCTTCGCCGCCGTGGCCGCGGAGGAGCAGGGCCTGCTGGGTTCCCAGTTCCTCGCCGAGCACCCGCCAGTGCCGCCGGGGCGCATCGCCGCGAACATCAACATCGACGGCGCGAACATCCACGGCCGTACGCGCGATGTCACCGTCATCGGGTTGGGCAAGTCCAACCTGGATCCGCTCATCATCGCGCTGGCGAAGTCGCAGGGGCGCGAGGTGAAGGCGGATCAGCTGTCGGACCGGGGCTTCTTCTACCGCTCGGATCAATTCAACTTCGCGCGCCAGGGGATTCCGGCCGCGTACTTCGGCAGCGGCATGGACTTCGTGGGCCGGCCCGAGGGCTGGGGCAAGCAGCGGCGCGAGGAGTGGGAGGCCCGGCACTATCACCAGCCCTCGGATGAGCTGCGCCCGGAGTGGGACTGGTCCGGCGCGGTGGAGGATGTCCAGCTCTTCTTCCTGCTGGGCGCCCAGGTGTCGCGCCTTCCGGAGGCCCCGCGCTGGAACCGGGGCGACGAGTTCGAGGCGGCCCGCCTGCGTGCACTGGAGGCGCTCAAGACGCAGGCCGTCACGGGCGAGGCGGGGGCCCGGTAGCGCCCGTCCGTTTTCCTCCAGACGGGCAGGCACGATCCTGCGTCGCCCCGACGTGCGGGGTGTTAAATCCAGGGATCATGCCGGAGTTCCAGCTCGTCAGTGACCACACGCCGCAAGGCGACCAGCCACGCGCCATCCAGGAGCTCACCGAGGGCTTGCTGCGGGGCGACCGCTACCAGACCCTCCTGGGCGTCACGGGCTCGGGCAAGACGTTCACGATGGCGAACCTCATCGCCAACGTGAAGCGGCCCACGCTCGTCATCGCGCACAACAAGACGCTGGCCGCCCAGCTCTACGGGGAGTTCAAGACGCTCTTCCCGCACAACGCCGTCGAGTACTTCGTCTCGTACTACGACTACTACCAGCCCGAGGCCTACGTCCCCTCGTCGGACACCTTCATCGAGAAGGACTCGTCCATCAACGACAACATCGAGCGGATGCGGCACTCGGCCACGCACAGCCTCCGCACGCGCGACGACGTCGTCATCGTGGCCAGCGTGTCCTGCATCTACGGCCTGGGCGCGGCGCGCTCCTACGTGGACCTGGCCATCCGACTCACCACGGGCGCGGAGCTGGGGCGCGACACCTTCATGCGCCAGTTGGTGGAGGCGCAGTACGAGCGCAATGACCTCGACTTCCACCGCGGCACCTTCCGCGCGCGCGGCGACACGGTGGAGGTGTTCCCCATCTACGAAGAGGAGCGCGCGGTGCGCGTCAGCTTCTTCGGCGACGAGGTGGAGCGCATCACCGAGTTCGACCCGCTGCGAGGCGAGACGCACGGCCAGCTCGAGAAGCTGGTCATCTTCCCCGCGAGTCACTACGTGGCCGGCCCCGAGGCGCGTCAGCGCGCCATGCAGACCATCCGCGAGGAACTCTCCGAGCAGCTCCAGGTCTTCAAGCGCGACAGCAAGCTGGTGGAGGCCCAGCGGCTCGAACAGCGCACCATGTATGACCTCGAGATGATCGAGCAGGTGGGGTACTGCAACGGCATCGAGAACTACTCGCGCCACTTCTCCGGGCGCGCGCCGGGTGAGCCGCCTCCGTGCCTCATCGACTACTTCCCGCGCGACCTGCTCGTCCTCATCGACGAGAGCCACCAGACGGTGTCTCAGATTGGCGCCATGTATCGCGGTGACCGCGCGCGCAAGGAGACGCTCGTCTCGTATGGCTTCCGCATGCCCAGCGCGCTCGACAACCGCCCGCTGAAGTTCGGTGAGTTCGAGGAGCTGGTGCCGCAGGTCGTCTACGTCTCCGCGACGCCGGCCGAGTACGAGCTGCAGAAGTCCAAGGGCGTCGTGGTGGAGCAGATCATCCGCCCCACGGGCCTGACCGACCCCGAGGTGGAGACGCGGCCCGCCGGCAACCAGGTGGATGACTTGCTGGAGGAGGTTCGCCAGCGCGTGGCGCGCAGCGAGCGCGTGCTGGTGACGACGCTCACCAAGCGCATGGCGGAGGACCTCACCGAGTACTTCGCCGACGTGGGCGTGAAGGTCCGCTATCTGCACTCGGACATCGACGCCATCCAGCGCACCGCCATCATCCGCGACCTGCGCAAGGGTGAGTTCGACGTGCTGGTGGGCATCAACCTCTTGCGCGAGGGCTTGGACATTCCCGAGGTGTCCCTGGTCGCCATCCTCGACGCGGACAAGGAAGGCTTCCTGCGCAGCCACGTGTCGCTCATCCAGACCATTGGCCGCGCGGCGCGCAACGTGAATGGCCGCGTCATCATGTACGCGGACCACCTCACCGACTCGATGAAGCGCGCCATGGAGGAGACGTCGCGGCGCCGGGAGACGCAGCGCAAGTACAACACGCAGCACGGCATCACCCCGCGCTCGGTTCGCAGCAACATCACGGACCTGTCCGAGCACCTGCCTGACTACGACGCGGGCGCCATGGCGCTGCCCCTGGCCGCCGAGGGTGAGAACGACGTGCTGGTGCCGAAGGAGATCAAACGGCTCATCGCGGAGTTCACCCAGGACATGCTCAAGGCCGCGGACGAGATGCAGTTCGAGAAGGCCGCGGAGTTCCGCGACCGCGTCCAGTTGCTCAAGGACATGGACCTGGGGCTCAAGCCCGCTTCTCGTTCGCTGCTCAAGGCGCCGCCCAAGGCCGTGGACGCCGTGGCGGCCGCGCCTCGCAAGGGCAGGGGAGGCCGCCCGTCCGCGTCGAAGAGTCCGGGGGGCCGCTCGCGCACGCGCGGCAAGAGCTGAGGACCGCGCGCATGGACATCCGGCTTCAGGAAAAGCTGGACGCCCTTCCCACCGACCCCGGCGTGTACCTGATGAAGGACCGCCGGGGGCAGATCATCTACGTGGGCAAGGCCGTCAATCTTCGCAACCGCGTGCGCAGCTACTTCACGCGCACCGGGGACACCCGCGTCTTCGTGTCGCTCCTGGATTCGCTCCTCGGTGACATCGAGACGGTGCTCGTCCACAACGAAAAGGAAGCGCTCCTCCTCGAGAACGAGCTGATCAAGAAGCACAAGCCGCGCTTCAACGTCCTGCTCAAGGACGACAAGCAATTCATCTCGCTGCGCTTGGATCGCACCCAGACGTATCCGCGCCTGGAGGTGGTGCGCAAATACGAGAAGGACGGCGCGCGCTACTTCGGGCCGTACTCCAGCGCGGGCGCCATCCGCGAGACGCTGCGGCTCATCAACCGCTTCTTCCGCCTGCGCACCTGCACGGATCACGTGCTGGCCAACCGCACCCGGCCGTGTCTGCTGTACCAGATCGGCCGGTGCCCGGGCCCGTGTGTCTACCCCGTTCCGCCCGAGGACTACCGCAAGAGCGTGGACGAGGTGGCGATGTTCCTGGAGGGCAAGGCCACGGAGCTCAGCGAAGGTCTGCGCCTGCGGATGAAGCGCGCCTCGGCGGAGCTGAAGTTCGAGGAGGCCGCGCGCGTGAGGGATCAACTCCTCGCCATCGAGCGCAGCCTCGAGCGCCAGAAGGTGGCCACGACCGACTTCAAGGACCAGGACGTGTTCGCCTTCCACCGCGAGGGAGATCGCATCCTGTTCTACGTGCTGCACGTGCGGCAGGGCCGCCTCAACGGCGGGCAGGCCTTCCCGTTCGGCAACCAGGAGTTCCCAGACGAAGAGCTGCTCGCGTCGTTCGTGAACCTCTACTACGACCAGGGCGGCTTCGTTCCGGAGGAGGTGCTGCTGCCGCTGGAGCCGGGCGATGGCACCGACGGCCTGGAGGCCCTGCTCGGCGAGCGCAAGGGCGAGAAGGTCCGGGTGTTGGTGCCACGCCGGGGCGAGAAGCACGACCTGGTGCTGATGGCGGCGAAGAACGCCGAGCAGTCCTTCATCGAGCGCCGACGCACCAAGGACGAGACGGACGCGGTGCTGTCACGGCTGCAGTCCAAGCTGGGCCTGCGCAACTTCCCGCGCCGCATGGAGTGCTTCGACATCTCGCACTTCCAAAGCTCGGCCATCGTCGCGTCCCAGGTCGCGGTGACGGATGGCGAGGCGGACAAGTCCCGCTACCGCCGCTACAAGATCAAGACGCTGGAGACCCAGGACGACTTCGCCAGCATGTACGAGATCATCTCGCGCCGCCTCAAGCGTGGCTTGGAGGAGGGAGACCTGCCGGACCTGCTCGTCATCGACGGTGGCAAGGGGCAGCTGGGCAGCGCGCACGCGGCCATGAAGGACCTGGGGGTGGAGGGCGTGGACGTGGTGGGCCTGGCCAAGAGCCGGGACCAAGAGGTCTTCGACCGCGACGCCGAACGCGCGCAGAGCCCCGAGCGCATCTTCGTCCTGGGTCGCAAGGACCCGGTGGTCCTGACCCAGAACTCCGCCGAGATGTTCATGCTCACGCGCATGCGTGACGAGGCGCACCGCTTCGCCATCACCTTCCAGGCTCAGACGCTGCGCAAGAGCCGGGTGCGTTCTGCCCTGGAGGACATCCCCGGCGTGGGCGAAGTGCGTCGCAAGCTGCTGCTCAAGCACTTCGGCTCGCTCAAGCGCGTGAGTGACGCGACCATCGAGCAACTGGCCGAAGCCGTGGGGCCGGCGATGGCGGAGCGCGTCCATGCGGGGTTGCATGGACACCCCGACGAAGACTCCGAGGACCCGATCCGCGAGGCCTCCCTGGACGACGCGACCGAGCCCCTGAGCGAAAAATCACAAGGAGGGTCCCCACCCGATGCGGCATGATTAAATTCGGCTGCGGATTCCCGGGGGGAGTGCGCTGGAACCGCGACGTTCCTAGGGTTTTTCATTGCGACCAAGCTTGGCGCTGATTTATAGCGGTTGACGATCCGAGCAAGTCAAAGAGGGTGAGGGACGGACAATGAGGCTGTATCCGAAGGTGATCCCGATCATCTCGCGCGAGGCCGTTCAGCAACTCATGGCGGACGGGGACATCGAGGTGGAGCCGATGCGCGTGGCCGACGCCGAGATGGACCTGTCGGCCATCATGCGCGAGTACCTCGCCAACGAAGAGCGTGTGAACCAGGCGACGCGTGAGGCTCTGGAGCGTCGCGGGTATGACTACTCGAAGTTCAACCAGGTGAAGCGCGAGATGGCGGACGTTCGCGGCTTCAAGATGGGCGACGAGGGCATCGAGTACGTCATCAACCAGATGATCGAGTTCCTCCTCATCAGCCGCAACGTCGAGGAGGTCTACTCCGTCGACAACATCCTGCGTCAGAAGATGTTCCAGGTGATGAAGAAGCACCTCGACGTGGACGATGAGATCGACAAGGAGGCCCGCTCCCGCCTGAAGCACCTGCAGGAGGGCACCAGCGCCTTCGACATCGAGTACAACAAGACCGTGGATCAGATTCGCCGGGCTCGCGGCCTCATCTAGTCCCGGGGCGTGCCGCATCCCGCCCCGCTGCCTACCTTGCTCGAAAGGGAGGCAGCGACGATGGCGGGTACCCTCATCACGCTCCTGTTGTCAGGTCTCCTGGTGGCGGCGCCAGGGGAGGGCGGGTTCACGTTCGAGGGCCTGAAGGCCAGCGCGAGGACCGAGCAGCCCGACGGCTTCTTCACCCAAGGCACGCTGCCCTTCACCGACCTGGCCGAGCGCGGCTTCGGTGATGCCTCGCTCGATGTCGAGGACCGTGTCTCCTTGCCGAGGGCCACCTTTGGCGACCGCGCCCGTCTCGACGCTCGCTTCCGGATTGGCGGCGTGGACTACCGCGTGGCGCTGAGGCAGGCCGGCTTTCCTCCCCAGCAGGCGATGGCGCAGGCGCCCACCCGCGCACTCCCAGCCCCTCCGCCCCATGTCATCGAGGGCGGGGTGATGCTCGGGCGCGAGGTGTATGGCGACAGTGGCGTGGGCTGGCGGGCGACGACGCGCGCGCATGCGGCCATTGCTGTCTGGGGCGTGGGGAGCGTGTGGCGCAACGGGAGGCTGCTGACGGACGCGGCCTTCGTGCATGTCGCCGCGCTGGATGCGGGCATCTTCGCGGATGATGACACGCACCGCATCCAGCGGCAGGCCCGCCCGGGGGACACGGAGCTGATCCTCCTGGTGTGGAACCTCCCGCCCAAGGCGGAGCCGCGAGGCTTCCTCCAGTTCGGCTTTGAGCGCGTGGCCATCACCGTGGGCGGCACGCCCGTGCGCTCGGTGGCGTTCGTGGATGTCACCGGCGAGCTGCCCGTGAGCCTCGTGGAGCTGACGCCCGTGGCCCCAGGGGCGTTCCCGGGGGCTTCGCCCCTGCCACCTCCGCTACCGCTCGCGCAGCAGGCCCAGGCGGCCGCCAGCGCGACGGGCGGTGCTGGGACGCTGGCCGGCACGTCCGCGCCAGATGTCATCAGCGGAACGTTTCTGCCCGTCACGGCGCCCACCCCGCCCGCGAACATCTCGGGCCAATTGCCCGGCACGCCGGACCCGGGTTCGCTGGAGCAGGTCCAGGGCTTCGTCTCACCCAGCGCTCCCGCGCCAGGCGCCCCCGCCTTCACGGGCTCTGCGCCGAGCGCCTTCCAGACGCCGCCCACGCCCGCGTTGGTGACGCTGGGGGGCTTCACGGTGCTGCCGGTGTCTCCCGCCAACTTCGATGCCTTCGTAGGCACGTCGCAGGTGAGCCCGGGGCTGCTGTCCACCGTGACGCCTCTGGGGCAGGACACGTCCGTGTCGACTCCGCCGTTGCTCGGGGCTCCCGCGCCGCTCAATGCCGCCGTGCCTCCGCCGTTGTTGGGCACGCCTTCGCCCCTCAACGCGAGTCCTGCTCCGGCGCTGCCCGCCACGCCCGCGCCTCCGGGGCCGGCGGGGACCGCGCCCGTGACGCCCTCGCCGTGAGAGGGCGTTCGCCGGTCGGACTGGAAAATTGACCCGGCGCTACGGGCCTGTAGCGTCCGCGACATGTCCTCTTCCGTCGCAGTCCTCGCTCCCCCCGCGAGTGTGCGCCGTGCCGACCCGGTCCGCGTGGCGCGGGACCGATTGACTCGGGCGCTTCCGGCGCGCACGGACGCGGCCGTGCTGGTGGACCTGCTGGAGGATGACCTGCGCGAAGGCTTGGACGCGCTGGGGGACGTGGAAGCCCACTTCCATGGGCTGCTCGACACGCTCCAGCGCGGCACGTTGTCGCCCGTGACGATGTTGGACGCGGGAGACGACGCCCGCGTGCTTCAGCGCCTGGAGTGCCTGCACGAGGCGGTGACGCACCTGCGTCGCCGCCTGTCGCAGGCCGCGTTGATGATGCGGAAGGGGTAGCGCCCGAAGGCGCCACCGCCTCGGCTCACAGCGAGCCGAGGAACTTCACCAGCGCCGCGCGGTCCGTCGCGTTGAGGGCGCGGAACCCATCGCGCGCCTTCTGCGCCTCGCCCCCGTGCCAGAGGATGGCCTCCTCGAAGGTGCGCGCGCGCCCGTCATGCAGGAAGGCCGCATACGGCAACACTGTCTGCGTCAGGCCCAGGCCCCACAGCGGCGCCGTGCGCCACTCGCTGCCGGTGGCCGCGCCGTCCGGGCGACCGTCCGCCAGATCCGGACCCATGTCATGCAGCAGCAGGTCCGAGTACGGGTGGATGCGCTGCTGGGACAACTCCGCGACGGGGTGCTGGCCCGTCTCCAGCGTCTCGCGGTGGCACTTCTCGCAGCCGAGCGCACGGAACTTCGCCTCGCCCAGCTTCACCTGCGCATCATCGAGGGCCGTGCGCGCCGGCACACCCAGGGACTGCGCGTAGAAGACCGCGGCGCTCAGCGTCGCCTCGGAAACCTCGAACGTGCCGTCCGCCTCGGGGAAGAGGGGATTCGAGAGCCCCATGTCGTTGAAGTACGCCTCGGCGGACTGCTGCGTCAGGTTGGGGCTGTTGGCCTTCCAGCCGAAGCGCCCCGGGGCCAGCGCCTGCTTGCGCACGTCCCAGACCTGATTCACGCGCCCGGAGATGCCATCGCCGTCCCGGTCGGAGGGGTCGGCCATGGATTCGAGCGTCGCGATGTCCACGGCCTCCAGCAGGCCCAGTCCGAAGACGGGCGGCGGCAGGCGCAGCGACATCAGCATGTTTGGCGGGAGCGCCGAGCCGTCCGTGGGAACCACGGTGACCGAGGGCTTGCGCATGCCATAGGCCGTTCCGTCCATGTACTGGCCCTGGCTCTCGGTCCAGGCCAGCGTGACGGCCGCCTCGGGCTTCACGTTGTAGACGGCCTGGTCCTGCACCTGGAAGCCGAAGCCCGGCACTGGCACCGCGCCGTTGGGATGGTTGGGCGTCCCTTCCGGCAGGCTCACGCGCACGAGCAACTGCGTACGCTGCGGGCCCTGGCCCATCACCGGCATGCCGCGGCCGTTGCGCAGATGGCAGCCGTTGCACGAGGTGTTGTTGTACGTGGGACCCAGCCCCGGGTTGACCGGGGCCGGACCGGGGACGAACAAGGCCGCGAAGGCCGCGTCGCCCTTGCGGTGAAGGTCCTCGTGCTCCGCGGAGAGATTGGGCGCGGGCAGGGCGAACGCCTGCGACGTACGGTTGTCGATGGTGGTCTCGCCTCCCGCCCGAGGAGGCGCTTCAGGTGTCACGGGCTCCTCGCCGCACCCGGCGGCCAGGAGCAGACTTCCCACAATCAAGGCACGTCGCATGGCATTCCCCCGCTTGGCTCGTCTCAGGGCAGGACAATCTTCTTCACGTCCTTCTCGAACGTGTCATGCAGCTTCCGGATGGCGGCCTGCGCGGCCTCGATGCGAGGCGCGGCCGCGGGATCCTTGATGGACACCGGGAACGGCTCCGGTACCTGACCCAGGGCCGCGATGGCGTCCGTGATCTCCTGGCGCACGCGCGCATCCAGCGCCGCGTCCTTCTCCTTCACCACGGACGTCAGCGTCGTGCCCTTCGCCGCCTCGTCCGGCAGGTGGCCCAGATAGACGTTCTGCACGCTGCGAATGTTGTTGCTGAAGTCGCTGAGCGAGTTGAGCGCGAACTGGCTCTCCACCAGGTCCGGATCCTTCGCGTCGTACGGGTCGGCGATCTTCCCGTTGGCGACCTCGTCGAGGATGCCCACGATGCCCGTCAGCATCTCCTGCGCGGCGGACTCCACGGTGGGGTAGGCCGTGTTGGCCTTGTCCCCCGCCGTGGCCAGTGTGTCGCGGTACGGCTTGTTGCCGTCCTTTCCCGTCGTCCACGAGTTCGCCAACTGGCTGCTGATGCTCTTCATGTCCGCGGTGATGGCCAGCAGGTACTCGAACTGGCGCGCGTTGAAGTCTGTCTCCTTCTTGGTGCGGTTCTCGCCGAAGAGCAGGTACTCCACCGTGTGGAAGCCCTTCTGCGCTTCGCCGAGGTTCGCCACGTACGCCGGGGTGAGCTCCTTGTCGTTCGCGAGCACTCCGTCCAGGTCCATGCGGTTGACCGGCCAGCTGTCCAGGGCCGGGTCAAACTGGTAGCTGGTCACCGGGCCGAACAGGAACGACTCGCTCTGCTCCCACGGCAGTCGCGCGGCGACCCACGCGTCCTGCGCGGCCTTCAGCTTCGCCGCGGACGGATCCGCCTTCAGCGCTGCAATCGCCGCATCCAGTTCCGTGATGCGCGTGGCGAGCTTGTTGTACGTGGGCACCACCACTGCGTCGGCGAAGTTCACCACCAATGCCTGATCCAGGCTGTCGGGCGACGGGGTCGGGGTCTTGTCGTCACCGCAGGCGCTCAGCGCGAGGGCTCCGCCGAGCAGGAGGGAGAGCTTCAGGGAACGTGAGGTCCGGAACATGACAGGTTTCCTCTTTGCAACCAGGTATCAGTAGACGAAGCCGGTGGAGAGCCGGAGCGTGTTCTCCGGTCGGAAGTCGGACGAGCCCATGCGGCGATGGGCGAAATCGACCTTGGCGAACGCGGTGCTCGCGAGCGTGTAGCCGGCGCCGACCGTGTACGTGGTGCGCTCGAAGCGGGGGTTGTCGAACAGCTCCGAGCGCGGGTTGAACTGCGTGTCGGAGTAGTCGACGCGCACGAAGGGCTCCAGCCGGTGGTCCTCGCCCAGGCCCAGGAGCGGCGCCACGTCGTAGCCCAGCTCACCCCAGGCGGCGAGCGCGTTGTCCGACACCGGCGTGCGCAGCACGTTGAGCAGGTTGGACAGGCGCGAGTTGCGCGCGGACACCGCGCTCGCGTTGCTCAGGTGGCCCCAGAGCAACAGCGCGTGGGCGCGGAACGGACCGCGCTTGAGCGACAGGTGCGCATCCAGGATGAGCACCGAGGCGGACACGTAACCGCACGGCGCCACCACGTTGGGGTTGGCGTCGTCGCACTGTTGCACCAGGTCCGGCTTGGGACGGTTGCGAGAGGTGCCGCCGTAGTACGCCGACGCTCCGAAGGTGATGCCCTCGAAGCGCGTCACGTCCGCGCGCGCCACCGCCGCCAGGTCCGAGGCCTTCACCAACTCGAAGCGCGTCTGGTGTCCGCGAGCCACCCAGTTCTGCGAGCTGAAGCCCGTGGAGTCGAGCCCGTTGACCACCTGGCCGATGAGCCGCAGTCCCCAGGGAACCTCGAGCTTCGCCTGCAGGCCCATCTCGTCCCACGTGTTGGGGATGACGCGCGTCTCGGCCTCAGAGCGAATCGTGCCCAGGTAGTCCGTGGGACGGTAGTCGTCGAACAGCGTGCCCACCGCGACGTAGAAGCGCCCGGCGGACAGCTCCAGGTGCTGGCCCAGCTTCTTCGTGAGGTACAGCTCCTCGAGGAGCACCTCGCCGCCGCGCCCAATCTCCTGCTCGAACTCGCCGAACTCCTCGTACTCCAGCTCCATCGCGGTGCCGGTGCCGGCGTGCTCGAACTCGACCTCCATCTCGGCTTCCAGGCCGTACTCCGGCAGGCCTGCTTCCATCTCCAGCACGAGCCGGGTCGTGTCGAACTGCAGCCGCGAGTCCTTCTGCGAGCCGCCCACGCGGTTCTGGTTCTCGCCGTAGTTGAAGTAGCCGAACTGCAGCTCGCCGTAGGCGCCGAACTCCAGGTCGAGGCGAGGACGGTGCTTCTCTTCCTCGTCCTTGCCCTCCGCGGGGCCATGCGCCTCGGCGGGACGCCCGTGCTCCTCGCGCTCCTCGCGCTCTTCACGCTCTTCCTTCTTCGCCTCCTGGCGCGTGGCGTGCTCCTCGTCCACGTGGGCCGTCGGCGCGTCGGCGGGGACGGCCTCGCTCGAACCCGCGCGGGGCTCGTCCTCGATGCGGCCGCGCGCCGCTCGGGCGGTGACAGGGGTCAACAGGAGGGGTGCGAACAGCAGGGGCACCAGCAGCAGCGGCGTCGAGGTGGTGGAGCGCATTGGAACGGCGCGCACCCTAGACGCGGGATTTTGATTTTGCAAACCACTTTCAATTGAAGGCCCAAGTAAAACGCCAGCGCTGGGGTGGGGCGCTGGCGGGACGGGGCGCTAACCCTGTGTCACCACTTGAGGTCTTCGGTTCCCTGGGCCTCGATGCGCTTCTCGCCGGGGCGGGAGACGGCGGTCAGGGTGGCCCGTACCGCGCCCAGGTCGATGGTGCCGACGGCGGCGAGCGGGAGGCGGCGCGCATCGTCGGAGATCCACACGTGCACCTCGCGGCGTTGGCTGGGGCGATCCACGCGCACGGCGGTGCCGGACATGTGCCACGCCTCGAACTCGCCCAGGGGCAGCGACACGTGCTCGCGCTGAAGCACGGTGCCCGTCATGCGCCACATGCGGCGCACGCCGTAGACGTCGAAGCAGACCTGGAGGTCCTTCTTCAGGGGGAGCTGACGCAGCAGGTACACGGAGCCGGCCACGTCGAGGCCGTCCTTGTCGAAGTTGTAGTTGGCGACGCCGCGAGGCCGATCCCCAATCTGGTAGTCCACCTTGACGGAGCGGTCCTTGGCGCCGAAGGCCACCTCCACCTTGCGGTGCAGCTCGTTCTCGGTGGCGTCCTCGGTGTATCGGGACGGGCGCAGCGTGCGCGGGTGCAGGTAGCTCATCGCGGTGCCGTGCACGCGGCGCACCTTGGAGAAGAGGGTGTTCGTCTGCGCCTCCACCTGCACGGGCAGGACGCCGTTGGCGGGGCGCTGCACGCGCATGGTCATCTTCCCGGCCTTGGCGCCCATGGCGTCCAGGTCGAACTCGAGCAGCTCGCCGGGCATGAACGCCAACGGCATTCGCAGCGCCGGCAGGCCCTGGGCGCAGGGCTCCACGGTCATCGGCGCTTCGGGCTTGGTCGGCTCGGGCGTGGTGTCATGGCCATCCGGAAGCTGGGCCCAGGCAGTGGTGGTGGACAGCGTGAGCCAGACCACGAGGAGGGTGCGCATTGAATCCATCCTTCTTTCATCCGAAGGGACTACGGGGGGCTCCCGGGGATTGGACCGCCCGGGCGCTGTTTCTGTTCAGAGGCTTCCCACCGCTGGCGCAGTCGCGCCGTGAGGTCGTGGCGCACCTGCTCCCATTCTCGCGCGTCGCGGGTGATGTCATAGCCCGAGCGAGCCAGGCGGCGCGCGGCGGCCTGGGCGAAGGACGCGTCCCCCAGGCGGGCCAGCAGGCGCAGGTACTCGTAGTCTTCCAGGCCGTCTCGCAGGTGCTTGAGTCGCAGGGACACCACGGGCTGGTGTCGCGATGCGCCCACCCGTCCCGGAGTCCCTGGGTAGAAGAGCGTCCCATCGCCGTTCCCGCCGAACTCGAAGACGCTCGACCACACGTCCTTCTGCGTGTTGTAGGCGAAGACGGTGTCGAAATAGAGCTCACCATCCACGCCGGACTCGAAGGCCAGCACGCCCATGGCGCGGTTGAGCGGGGCGGGGTGGTCCACCATGTAGGAAGCCCAGCCGCCATACACGGCATCCACCTCCGCGTCGGGCAGGGGGCCTCCATTGCAACCGTGTGAGTTGCAGCTCTGGTACCACCACACCTTCGTCTCGGAGGGCAGCCGCGCGCGCAGGGCGCCCACCCCCAGCACCGTGGGACAGGTCTGCGGTCCGGGCCGCGGATAGAAGCAGTTGAGCGTGGGCGCCAGGATGTCCGCGGTCCCCTTCAAGGCATCATCCAACGGGCTGGTGACAAGCACGGGGATGTGCCCGGCCTCGCGCACCCGCTTGGACTGCGCGCGCACCAGCGGCACGTCCGCGGGCTTGGGCTCGTCCTTGGCGTAGAAGAAGAGCTGCGCGGCCCAGCCCTTCTGGCGGAAGTGCTCGGCGAAGGCGCGGTAGTACGCGACCTTCTCCGCGTCGGTGCTGGCCTTCTTGTTGTCGCGCACGTCGGTGGTGGTGAAGCGCGCGCCCGAGGGCAGCACCGTGCCGTCGAGGAAGGGCGCCATCTCCGCGTCGTAGGCGCGCCAGTCCACCACCGCGCGACCCTGCTCGAAGTGGACCGGAGGTGGATCCATGCCCATGCCGTGCGCGCTCACGCGGTGCTCCAGCAGCGCTCGACCGTAGTCGCGCAGCAGCGTGTGCGCCTCGTCCGACTCCGGGGCGAGCCCATGCGCTCGCGCGATGCTGTAGAGCGAGATGCCGAAGCTGTTCGGCAGGGATGACGTGGCGGGCAGCGCGAACGGCTGCACCTCCACCGTGAAGGGCACGCGGGCCAGGTTCGCACCATCCGCGGACAGCGCGAGCTTGCCGCGATACGTGCCAGGGGCCTGCTTCTCGGGCGCGCAGACCTCCACGTAGACGACGGCTGGGAGCGCGGCGTTGGTGGGCGCCTGCAGCGGCAGCAGCGGATCCGGCCAGGGGCCCGCGCGGCCTTGACCGTTCGACGGGGTCTTCACGTCGATGAAGCCCTCGCGCCAGACGGACGCCGTGAGCGACGCGCCTGGACCCCGCAGAAACAGCGGACGGGCGCGGATGCGCTCCACCATGCCGGGGAGGACGACCTGCGTCGCCTCACACTCGCCTCGGGCCACGCTGAGGCGGGCCTCGCGCTCACCCCGGGCGGGTGCTCCCGGTCGGATCTTGATCAACGGAGACACGACTTGTGGCGCGACCGGAGCGGCGGCCAGTGTCACCAGGATTGCCCACGCCCATCCCACGCCCGTTCCCCCTTCCCCCGAGCACCGCCGCTAGCCGCCTGGGGTCTCTGCTCGGGCCACCGTGACCGCTCGGCCCGGTTTGTAGTCGGTGAGTTCCGCCACCACCGTGCCCAGCGAGAACTCCGCCTCGATTCGCACGGGGACATGGCTCGCGTCCGAGGACAGGTACGCGACCAGGTCGCGCTTCGTGTCCAGTTTGCCGCCGAACTCGGTGTGCACGCGCACGCGGAAGGCCTCCCGCGGTCCCATGCCGGTGGAGACGACCTCGCGCGCTTCCACCATCGCGTGCATGGAGAACTGCTTGCTGCCGGTGAACACGGAATAGACATACTCGCGGCCCACCGCGAGGTCTTGATTGCGCAGCGCGAACGTGGCGCCCGTCATGTCCATGGTGCCTCGCGGCAGCTCATGTGTGGACTCGCGTGGGGCGTCGCTGTCCTTCTGTTTGATGACGAGCGCGCTGGTGCCGTCCGCGGTCATCTTGATGCGCTGGCGTCGGCGCTTGCCATTCTCGTCCGAGTGCAGGTCGCTGCCCGCCACGCGCTGGCCCGCCGCGTCCCAGTACGACACGAAGCGGCTTTTGATGGGCCACACGCCGATGACGTCATCCGACTTCGCCACGGACACGATGGGCCAGACGTTCTGTTCCCATTGCGTCATGGGCGCGCCCACCGTCACCTGCGCCGTGCCCGCGGTGATGCCGAGGTACCTCACGCGATATTGGGCCTGCTCGCCGGGACCGAACGCGGACGGCGCGGTGCCATCGGCGAGACAGACTCCTGCCCACAGCAGCCCCGTCAACGCGGCTCCGAGCCCCCACTTGGACTGCCTGCGCATCGAGCGAACTCCCTCGCAAGGAAACTAGGTAGCCGGCCCTGGCTCCGCCAACCCCGCCCCCCCGAACCCTTCGCCGCGCCGGACATTTCCAGGACGCGCCCGGCCTTCCGCCATTCAACGCCCGCCCGGTCGTTCTCCGGTCGCACGGCCAGGGTGCCCCACCAGGTCCGCACTTTGGCATGTCCGGGTGACAAATCCCCGACGCCCCGCGTCGTCCTCCATGGGAGGTGGTTTCGCGGGTAGGGACTGGCGGGACGGGCTGCTAGCCTCGCGCCCCGCGTCCACACGCCCAGGAGTCGCGCGCATGGCCAGTGATTTCGATTTCGACGATGACGCCCAGCAGGAGTCCGGCAGCGCTGGCAAGGCGCGCAAGGACTACGATTGTCCGTCCTGCAACGCCAACAACCCGCTGGACGAGCCGCTCGTCAACGGCGACGAGGTTCGTTGCAACTACTGTGGCTGCGAGTTCAAGGCGACCGTCAACGCCGAGGGCCGCATGAAGTTCAAGGAAGTGTGACGAGGGCCCGGGGGCGGGCCTCAGGTCCGCTCGCCGAAGATGGCCGTGCCCACCCGGACGAGCGTGGCGCCTTCCTCGATGGCCTGCTCGAAGTCGTGGGTCGTTCCCATGGACAGGCCCGGCAGCCCGTGCGCTCGGGCCAGCTCCCGCAGCGCGCGGAAGCCCTCGCGCACGCGGGCGTCGTCCTCGGAGGGAGGCGGCAGCGCCATCAGTCCCACGAGCTGGAGCGCGGACAGCTCCTTCGCCGCATCCAGGAATGCGCCCAGCTCGGAGGGGGGCAGGCCGCTCTTGGTCGCCTCGCCCCCCACGTTCACCTCGACGTAACAGGGCAGGGGCGGCGCGTCCTGGCGGCGCTTGGCCAGCTCCCGCGCGACCTCCAGGCGGTCCAGCGCGTGGAAGGCGCTCGCGACGCGGGCGACGTACTTCACCTTGTTGGTCTGCAGGGCGCCGATGGCGTGCCAGCGCAGGTCCTTCAAGTCGGCCAGCTCCACCGCCTTGTCGCGCAGCTCCTGGGCGTAGTTCTCGCCGAAGTCGCGCTGCCCGGCGGCGTACGCCTCGCGGATGAGGGCCGCGGGCTTGAGCTTGGAGACGGCCACCAGCGTGACGGACTCCACGGGACGCCCCGCGCGCTTGCACGCCGCCGCGACGCGCTCTCGCACCCGGGCCAGGTTCTCCGCCACGCTCGTGCTCATGACTGGCCCTTCCAGGGAAGCGGCATCCCCGCGCGCTCCAGCAGCGCGAGCGTCTCGCAGAGAGGCAGGCCGATGACGTTCGTGGGGCTGCCCTCCACGCTGGCCACCATGAACGCGCCCTTGCCTTGCAGGGCATAGCCCCCGGCCTTGTCGAGCGACTCGCCCGTCGAGGCGTACCAGGCGATCTCCGAGTCGCCGAGTGACCGGAAGGTGACGCGGGTTCGCACGATGAACGATTCCTCGTGCCGGCCCGCGAGGGCCACGCCAGTGTGAACCTCGTGGGTCCGACCGGACAGTCGGCCGATCATCGCACGGGCCTCGGCGGCGTCCTGGGGCTTGCCGAGCAGCTCCAGTCCGAGCACCACCGTGGTATCCGCCGCCAGCACCCAGGCGCCGGGATGACGAGAAGCGACGGTCCGGGCTTTCTCTCGGGCCAGCCTCGTCACATAGTCCACCGCGGGCTCGCCCGGATGGGGCGTCTCGTCGATGTCGGCCGCGGACACGATGAATGGGAGTCCGAGTTGAGACAGCAGATCTTTGCGCCGAGGCGAAGACGAGGCGAGGACGAGCTGCGGGGTTTGATCCGCGTGCGTGTGCATGTTAGGGCTCGCGGCCTTAGCAGACTTGCGCGCCGGAGTGGACCCCGATGAACCCCGCGGACCTCCTGACGGCCATGAAGCGGACGGTCGAGCAGCTGGCCGCCTTCAACGAGATGGCGAAGGCGTTGACTTCCACGCTGGAGCTCCGGGAAGTCCTGGCGCTCGTCATGCAGAAGGTGAGCGGCCTGCTGCTCCCGCGGAACTGGTCGCTCATCCTCCAGGACGACCGGACCGGAAAGCTCTACTTCGAGATCGCCGTGGGGGAGGGCGCCGCGGTCCTCAAGGGCCTGCAGCTCAACCCCAGCGAGGGCATCGCGGGCGCGGTGTTCAGCTCCGGGGTGGCGCGGCTGGTCCATGACGTGGGCGGCGACCCCAGCTTCTCGCCCCGCTTCGATGAGGCCTCCGCCTTCCACACCCGCTCCATCCTCGCCGTTCCGCTGCTCGCGCGCGGGCGCGTGCTGGGGCTCATCGAGTTGGTGAACGGCCCCACGGATCCGCCGTTCTCCAACGACGACCTCACCATCCTCACCGCCATCGCGGACTACGCGGCCATCGCCATCGAGAACGCGCGCAACTTCCGGCGCGTGCAGGAACTCACCATCACGGACGAGCACACCGGCTGCTTCAACGCGCGGCACCTGCGCGCGCAGCTCGA
The DNA here is from genome assembly GCA_016458225.1 of Myxococcaceae bacterium JPH2. Classification (NCBI taxonomy): domain Bacteria; kingdom Pseudomonadati; phylum Myxococcota; class Myxococcia; order Myxococcales; family Myxococcaceae; species Myxococcaceae bacterium JPH2. The sequence goes on from JAEMGR010000013.1 coordinate 202,902, forward strand.
GCTGGAGGTGAAGCGTTCGGTGCGCTTCCACCGCCCGCTGTCGCTCGTGTTCCTGGACCTGGACCACTTCAAGTCCATCAACGATCACCACGGCCACCTGATGGGCAGCGCCACGCTCAAAGAAGTGGGCGATCTGCTCATGGGCCTGGGGCGCAACAACCTGGACGCGGTGTTCCGCTACGGCGGCGACGAGTTCGCGGTGATGCTGGTGGAGACGGGCGCGGACGGCGCTCAAATCATCGCCCGGCGCATCTGCGAGGCCTTCCGCGAGCGGACCTTCCTCCAGGCCCAGGGCCTCGACGTGCGCCTCACCGCGAGCGTCGGGGTGGCATCCTTCCCTGACCACGCCCACTCGTCGCTGGACCTCATCCGCGCGGCGGACTTCGCCATGTACGCGGCCAAGGCGCGCGGCCGAGACGGCGTCGCGGTGGCGGACCGGCCGGTGGGGGACCGCGAGCCGCCGGACTTCTCCTCGGCGCGCTGAGCCGCTGGGTCCCAAAATGGAAGAGGGCGGCGGGGTTTCCCCGGCCGCCCTCCCATGCGCCCTCTCGGTGGAGGACTACCCCGCGGACGCAGGGCCGAGGAGCGAGTCGATCGCCTCGGTGTTGGTGATGACGTTGCCGCTCTTGCGCAGCGACTTGAGGAACGACTCCGTCAGCTCGATCTGCTTGGCCTGATTGGCCTGGGCGCGCAGCTCGTCCTTGCGCTTCTCGAAGCCCGCGGCGTCCGGCTTCTGACGGTCCACCACCTGCGCCACCACGAAGCCCTCACCGATGGGGAAGACCTCGCCGAGCGGCTGCGCGGCATTGGCGGCGAAGGTCGCCTTCACCAGCGCCGGCGCGGGGCCCAGGTGCGGCACCGACTCGCCCGCGGACGTGAAGCTGTCCGTCTCCACGGCCTCGGGCTTCGTCTCCGTCTCGAAGCGCAGCAGGGCTGGCTGCTGGCCCTCGGCCACGGGGAACTGCTCCTTCAGCGACTTGCCACCCTTGAGGGCGGCCAGCGCCTTGTCCGCGTCCGCCTTGGCCAGCTCCTTGGCCTTGTCCTGCTTGTAGAGGGTGGTGGCGATCTCGCCCTTCACGTCCTCCAGCTTCTTGTCCTGGGCGGCCTGCTTCTCGTCCACCTTCACCAGGTGCACGCCGAACTTCGTCTCCACCGGCTGCGAGACCTCGCCCGCCTTCAGCGCGAAGGCCGCGTCCGCCAGCGCCGGCTCCCAGCTGCCGCGCTCGATCCATCCCAGGTCGCCGCCCTTGTCCTTGCTGCCCGGATCCTCGCTGCTCGCCTTGGCCACCGCGGCGAAGTCCTTGCCGCCGGCGATCTCCTGGCGCAGCGCCTCGGCGCGCGTCTTGGCCTGGGCCTTCTGCTCCGCCGTGGCGTCCGGCGCCAGCTTCACCAGGATCTGCCGCGCGCGGATGCGCTCCGGCTGCTGGTACACGAACTTGTTCGCGTCGTAGTAGTCCTTGATCTCCTTCTCGTGAGCCTTCGAGAAGTCCGCGAGCTGCTGCGCCGTGGGCGCCGTGACCTTGTCGGCGTACATCGTGGGCAGGAAGCGCGCGAAGGCCAGCTTCGCCTGGTTGCCGTCCTTCTCGTAGCGCGCGTGGACCTCGTCGTCGGACACCACGGCGCCCGTGCGGACCACGTCCAGCATCTTCTGCGCGGAGAGCGACCGGCGCAGCTCCGCCTCGTACTCGGGCGGCGTCTTCCGGTAGAAGTCGCGCAGCACCTGCTGGTAGCGCTCGAAGTCGAAGTTGCCGTCCTTGTCGTGGAAGTCGGCGTTCTGGTGGATGAGCGTGCGCAGCTCCTCATCCGAGGGCGCGATGCCGTGCTGCTCGGCGGCCTGGGCGAGCAGCTCGGCGTTGACCAACCGCTCGAGCACCTGCTGGTCCAGATGGAAATTGCGTGCGAGCTGCTCCGTGATGGGGCTGCCCTGCGAGCGCAGGAAGTTCATCTGGCGAGCCCAGGCCATGCTGAAGTCACGCAAGGGGATTTCCTTGCCATTGACCACGGCTGCTGCGCTAGGAGCTGCCCGCGCCGCGCCACCGCCGCGACCGAACCCGGAGCTACCCGGGCCGAACTGCAGCGTGAACACCACGGCGATGCCGATGATGAACAGCAGGGAAATGACCTTCCGGGGGTTCAGACCGTCCATTGTCGTCACTTCACTTCGCGCTGGACGCGCCCGAAATACTTCCCTCTGCGGAAGGTCTCGCGGCGCGGTGTTGTTGGTAGCCCGGCCGGTGAGGGATGGACCTGAACCCTCCCCCCACGTAGGGCCTTGACTGCCTAGGACAACAGACCAGAAAATGCAAGCGATTTAGAGAGTTTAGCCAGCCCCCTCTCCCTCCCGTCGTCCCCTCCCACTTCCGGGAACTCCACCCGTGCTGTCCTTGCTCAAGCGGTACCGCCGCCCCTTGCTCGTGGGGATCCTGCTGCTCTACCCGCTCGCCGCCTTCCTGGTGAGCGGGCGACGTGGCAGGGACCCGAATGTCATCGACCGAGGCGTCATCGCCCTGACTGCCCCCGTGCAGCAGGGACTCACCGCGACCATCGACGGCGCCGTGGCCGCGGTGCGCAACTACCTGGACCTCCGGGGGGTGCGTCAGGAGAACGACGCGCTCCACCTGGAGAACCTCCAGCTGCGCTCGACGGTGCAGGTGCTGGGGGAGGCCAGGGCGGAGAACGGGCGGCTGCGCAAGCTCTTGGCCTACGCGGAGGCCGTGCCGGGGCCCGAGGTGCCTGCCCGGGTGGTGGGCGTCAACCCAGTGGCCAAGCTGCTTTCGGTGCGCATCAGCAGCGGCGAGCAGGACGGCGTGTTTCGTGGCATGTCCGTGGTGACACCGGATGGCATCGTGGGGCAGGTCATCCGGGCAACGGGAGGCTACGCGGACGTGGCGCTGGTGACGGATCCTCAGAGTCGGGTGGCGGTGCGCGTGCAGCGCTCGCGTGCGCGCGGCACGGCGGCGGGGGCCGGCAACGGGCCGCTGACGCTGGAGAACATGCTGCGCACGGAGGACGTGGAGGACGGCGACCTCATCATCACCTCCGGCACGGACAGCATCTATCCCCCGGGCCTCGTGGTGGGGCGGGTCACCCACCTGGAGAAGAAGGAGCACGGCATGTTCCAGCGCGCGGACATCATCCCCGCGGTGGACACCAGCCGGCTCGAGGAAGTGCTGGTGGTGGGCAGCCCCTACAGCGCGATGGCGCCTGGGGCCACGGCGGAGGGCTCGCAGAAATGAAGTTCCTGGTGACCGTGGGCATCGCGCTGGCGCTGCTCACGCTGGAGTCGGTGCTCGTGCAGCAGGCGGGCCTCGTGCTCGGACGGGTGGACGTCACGGTGGTGCTGGTGGCCTTCCTCGCGCTGCGCGCCAGCCTGGTGGAGGGCGCCATCTCCGCCTTCGCGGTGGGCTACCTGCTGGACCTGATGAGCGGGCAGCCCACGGGCCTGTTCACCTTCCTGGCCGTGCTCACTTTCCTGGTGGGCCGGCTCGTGTCGACGTTCGTGGACGTGCGCGGCGCGGTGTCCTTCGCGCTGTTCGCCATGGGCGCGGACCTGGGGCACGGCCTGTTGTCCGCCTTCTTCACGTGGCTCACGCTGAAGGATGGCATCACGGCGCCGCTCTTGTCGGGCATGCCGCTGCAGGTGGCGCTCACGGGCCTGGCGGCGCTGGGCCTGTACCCGCTCTTCAAGCGCTTCGAGGCCGCGCAGGACCGCCAGCCGGGGTTGCTGCGGTGACGCCTCCGACGCTGGGCAACACCACGCCGGGCCGCGATCTCAAGCGGCGCTTCCTCTGGCTGGGCCTGGCGATGTCGCTGGGATTGTGCGCGCTGGCCATCCAGCTCTACCGGCTTCAGCTCATCCGCTATGACGAATACGCGGCCAAGAGCGTGGCCAACTTCGTCAAGGAAGTGCGGCTGCGCGCGGACCGCGGCGTCATCAAGGACGCGCGCGGCACCATCCTGGTGGACAGCCGTCCCTCGTTCGACGCCTTCGTCACGCCGGCCTTCTGCACGGACTGCTTCGAGCAGGTCGTCCCGCGCCTGGCGGAGTTGCTGCAGTGGGATGGCGAGCAGCGCAAGAAGGTGGAGGACCTCTTGCGCGCGGGCCGCCGCAACGCGCCGTTCCAGCCGGTGCCGGTGCGCATCGACCTGACGCGCGACGAGTACGACCGCCTGGCCGCGCGGCGCGACATCCTGGACGGCGTGGAGGTGGTGCCCGTCCCGCACCGCAACTACCGCTCCGGCAACGTGCTGTCGCACGTGCTGGGCTACATGAACGAAATCACCCAGGAGGAGCTGGATCGGCTCAATGCCGACGGCGCCCGCTACGCCCTGGGCGACTACATCGGGCGGCGCGGCCTGGAGCGCTACTTCGAGTCCAAGCTGCGAGGCGAGGACGGCGTGCGCAAGGAAGTGGTGAACGCGCGCGGGCAGACCATCGAGGAGCTCAACGTCAAGCTGGGCGAGAACGCGGTGGTGCCGCCCACGGCGGGCAGCAACCTCGTGCTGTCCATCGACATGCGGTTGCAGGAGGAGGCCGAGCGCGCCTTCCCCGGTGTGTCCGGCGCGGTGGTGGCCATCGACGTCAACACGGGCTTCATCAAGGCGCTGGTGTCGCGCCCCGGGTTTGATCCGAACCTGCTCACCGGCCGCGTGACGCCGCAGCAGATGGCGCTGCTGGCGAGGGATCCGCTCCACCCGATGATCAACCGCGTGGCGGCGGAGCACTACAGCCCGGGCTCGACGTTCAAGATCGTCACGCAGCTGGCCGCGTACAAGTCGGGCCTCTTCCGTCCCGAGACGGTGGTGAATTGCCCCGGCGGCTATCGGCTGGGCGCGCGCCTGTGGCGCTGCCACAAGGACAGCGGTCACGGCCCGCTGGATGGCAAGAACGCGATGAAGGCGTCGTGCGACACCTGGTTCTACAAGGTGGCGGACACCATCGGCCTGGATCCCATCTCGGAGATGGGCAAGTCGCTGGGCCTGGGCAGCCCCACGGGCATCGGCGTGGTGGCCGAGGTGCCGGGCATCATGCCGTCCACCGCGTACCACGAGAAGGCGTCTCCCGGCGGCTACACCAAGGGCATGGCGCTCAACAGCGCCATCGGGCAGGGCGACGATAACGTCACACCACTCCAGCTCGCGCTGGTGTATGCGGCGGTGGCCAATGGCGGCACGCTGTTCAAGCCGCAGCTCGTGCAGCGGTTGGAGAACCTGGACGGACAGGTGACCGAGGAGTTCAAGCCGGAAGTGGTGCGCATGACGGACATCAACCCCGCGCACCGCAAGGCCGTCATCGAGGGATTGATCGCGACGGCGCAGGAGCCGGGCGGCACGGCGTACCGCGCGCGCCTGGCGGGCATCCGCGACAAGGACCTGCTCGTGGCGGCCAAGACGGGCACCGCGCAGGTGTCGCGCATTGGCGCCGTGCGCTTGAAGACGTTCCAGATGAGCTACTTCGAGCGGGACCACGCGTGGTTCGCGGGCTTCGCGCCCGCCAACAAGCCCGAGCTGGCGGTGGTGGTGCTCAACGAGCACGGCGGCCACGGCGGCGCTGACGCGGCGCCCACCGCCATGGCGATCTTCCAGAAGTACTTCGACCTGAAGTCCGAGGACGCCACGGCGCCACCGCCGCGTCCCAACCAGCCCTACACGCCCACGCTGCCGCCCGCGCCCAGCCTGGACGAGGCCGCTCTGACGCGCAGCGCGGCGGTGCCGCCCATCGAGCCGCTGGCGCCCGGTGAGCCCGCGAATCCGCCCGACGAGTCCGAGGAGGAACCCAGTGCAACTGCGGATTGAGCGGCGCATGGTGCCCCACGTCCCGTGGGGACTCATCGTCTGCGTGCTCGGCGTGTGCGCGCTGGGAATCTGGAATCTGGCGTCGGCCTCGCGCCCGCCGCTCGCGCCGGTGTGGTCCAGCCAGCTGCTCTACCTGGGGCTGGGGATCGCCTCGGTGCTGGTGGTGTGCCTGGTGGACTACCGGTGGATCCAGACCATGGCCTTGCCCATCTATGGGCTCAACATCCTGGCGCTCCTGGCGCTCAAGGTGATTGGCCATACAGCCAAGGGCGCGGAGAGCTGGTTCGTCATTGGCCCGTTCCGCTTGCAGCCCGCCGAGTTCATGAAGATTGGCGTCGTGCTGATGCTGGCCAAGGTCTATCACGACGACTTCCGCCCCAACGAGCCCTCCTACGGGTTGATCCGTCTGTGGAAGCCCGTGCTCGTGGTGATGGTGCCGTTCGTGCTGGTGCTGGTGCAGCCAGACCTGGGCACCGCGCTGATGATCTTCCTCTCGTCCCTGACGGTCATCCTGTTCGGCAAGGTGCGCTGGTACCTGTCCGCCGTCCTGGTGGGCGGGCTGCTCGTGGGCGCGCTCATCATCTGGAATGACTACGTGCGCGAGATGCCCGAGCCGCGCACCACCATCGTTCGCCACTACCTGAAGAAGCACCAGAGCCAGCGCATCTCGGGTTGGTTGGATCCCGAGGCGGACCTGCGCGGCAGCGGCTATCACGCGGCGCAATCGAAGATCGCCGTGGGCAGCGGAGGACTCACTGGCAAGGGCTGGCGCGAGGGAACCCAGACGGGGCTGCGCTTCCTGCCGGAGCAGCACACGGACTTCATCTTCTCCGTGTGGGCCGAGGAGCATGGCTTCGTGATGTGCCTGCTGTTGCTCGTCTTCTACGGCGGCCTGTTCATCCTGGGCCTGGGCGTGGGGTTCAACGCGCGGGACCGCTTTGGCGCTTTCGTGGCCGTGGGCGTGGTGGCCACCATCTTCTGGCAGGTGTTCGAGAACATCGGGATGGTCATCGGGCTGTTGCCCGTGACAGGAATCACGCTGCCGCTGATGAGCTACGGCGGGTCGTCCATGCTGTCCGTGATGATCAGCATCGGCTTGTTGGTGAATGTGAGCATGCGCCGCCACATGTTCTGACGGGGGCGCGGCCGGCCGGAGGTTCCGGACCGGTGAGGGTTGGGATGGAGGCTGGCCAAGACGGGTGGCGACGTATCGCCCCTGGGCCAGCGGAGAATGACGATGCAGAAAAAGGGAACGCAGAAGGCTCAGGTCGGGGCGCAGGTGGTGACACGGGATGGGGCAATGACGGAGCGGAGCAGCACTCCTGTGCGCCCTCCCATGATGCGTCCTCCGGTCGAGGTGGCACGGCCTGTCGCGCCGCCCGTGAAGGTGACGACGCCGGCGCCGCAGCGTCCAAACTTCTCACCCATCATCGAGGCCAACGACGGCGAGCCGGAGCACCGGCACTTTCCGCGGGCTCAGCTCGCCACTCGGTTTGATTTGTGGATGGAGGACGAGGAGGGGGGACGCCGCTTCTCCGCCAGCCTCACGTCCATCAACGTGAGCGTCAGCGGCGCCTTCCTGGAGAGCACCTTCTTCCTGCCGCTGGGCACCGTCATGGGCAGCCGCTTCGCGCTCGAGGACGGCGCACCTCCCGTGGAGGCGCGCGCGGAAATCGTTCGCGAGGAGCGAGGCACCGGACATGACGGGCGCAGCGGCTTTGCCCTGCGCTTCTTGGACTTTTCAGGACAGACGGAGGTGGCGCTCGCCAGACTCTTCCTGGGTATGCGCTTGCGTGCCTTCGCCGAGGACTACCTCAAATCCCAACGGGCCCGTTCACTTCCCAACGAATTGGAGCGCGTGGTGGATGTGTTGGCCGCCTGGGAATTGATGAAGGCGACCTCCCCCGGAGACCCCTGGCGGGGCGAGTGACGACCGCGTCTCAGGCCGGCTTGCCGTGCGACAGCAGGCGGCGGCGCTCGGCCTGGTAGTGCGCGGAGCACAACCCCTTGGAGCGCTGATCCCGAGTGCAGCCCTCCACCGTGCAGCGGCGGCTCATCGCGTTCATGCCGCCCGAGACGACCTTGGGCGGACGGCCGCGGCGGCGGCTCGCGGTGACGGTATTGCTGCTCGGCGTGCTGCCCAAGCCAGGCATGCCGGTGTTGAGCGCGCGCAGCATGCCGCGGCCAATGGCATCCCCAATCGCCTCTGCCCACGACGTCAGGGCAGGAGTAAGGGGTGCGGTGATCATTTCCTTGTGCGGACGTGCCATGAAAACTCCCGGTGAAACTCGTTAAACAAGACAGAGCCAGCTCGCGTCTATTTGTCTGTTGAGGCGAACGCTGTCAACAACACAGCGGCGGGTCTGGTTTGACTCGTAAAAGAATTTCGGCAACTGGTAACAAGTCTGCACTTGGCGCTGCGGCGGCAAGAGAGTGCTTGCATGTGGCTGCATCCCCGGGGGGCGGGACGAAGGATTGGCCGTGGGAGGGCTTGGCGCCGGTGACAACCCTTACATCGCGCCAGGAAACGCTGTTTCACAGACAAATTGAAACAGCACTGTCACTGGGACGGCTCGGATTGCGCTGTGCGGGGGGCCTCCGCTGCCATGCGCGGCTTCCGAGCGGGGAGCCACGGGCGCGGCAGCGGAGGCGAGGGCACTACAGGGTCTTCTTGATGGCGTCTTCGATGCGGGACTTGGGCACCGCACCGACAATCTGCTCGACGACCTGGCCACCCTTGAAGACGAGCAGGGTGGGGATGGAACGGATGCCGTAGTTCTGCGGCGTGTCCTGGTTCTCGTCGATGTTGACCTTGGCGAACTTCACCTGGCCCTTGTACTGGGTGGCCAGTGCGTCGACGGAGGGCGCGATGGCGCGGCAGGGCGCGCACCAGGTGGCCCAGAAGTCGACCAGCACGGGCTCCTTCGATTCCAGCACCTGCGTCTTGAAGTCTCCGTCCCCGATGTTGATCACGTCAGCGCCTGCCATGGTGTCTCCTTGGGCCTTTCGAGGGCCGCGACGGCGCGTGCTCTAGTACGTGCGTACGGGACCCTGCAAGAAGCGGTGGAACTCCCACCGCCCGCCTCAGATGCGGTCAACGAACGGGCGTTGCAACCAATTCCCCGCGAGCCCTCGGCGGGACGCTGGTGTAGGCTCTCGCGCGTGACGAAGCTCTTCCTGTCCCAGACCCAACTCGAAGAGTGGGCGCTGGACGACAAAGCAGACCTGCGCGAAGGCAAGCTGGTGGTGGCTGCCGAGGGTGGCGGCGCCTGGCCGGTCGTCCCCGCCGTGCACTTCGTGCAGCTTGTCTCCGGGGATGACATCCACCGGTTGGTGGCGCGGGTGAAGACCGAAGAGCAGCTCGCGAAGCTGGGGGCCGAGCAGATGGCCGACTCGGTCCTGGTGGGAGAGACCGCATACGAGGTAGTTCCGGGGTATGTGGCGGAAGTCACGGCTCCGGCTGCTGACCCGAAGAAGCCAAGCTCGGAGACGGACCTGTTGGCCGCCTTCATCCTCAACAAGATGGGCTGATCGCGGGCTGATTGCCCGCTCGGCCGTGGTTATGAGCCTGCCGCCATGAGCCATTCGCTCGTCTCGCTCGCATGTCACGCCTATGGGCTCGCCGCCCTGGTCTACTTCGCCTACCTGGTCCGCCAGTCGGAGGTGCTCGCCACCACGGGTCGGGTGCTGGTGGGGGGCGGCCTGGTGCTGCACGGCGTGGCGCTCTTCGCACTTTTGGGAGCGCAAGGCGGGCTGCCCGTGGGGCCGGCGCAAGGCTTCTCCTCGCTCGCCTTCCTGCTGCTCGCCATCTTCTTCGCCTTGGACGTGCGCTATCGCAGGCCCGTGATTGGCGCGTTCCTCACGCCGCTCGCGGTGACGGTGCTGGTGCCGGGGCTGTTGATGGAGGGCGGGCCGTCTCCGCTGCCTCCCGCGGTGCGCCAGCCGCTCCTGCCGCTGCACGTGAGCCTCGCGCTGCTGGGGCTCGCGGCCTTCGCGGTGGCCGCGGGGGTGGGGGTGATGTACCTGCTGATGGAGCGCCAGGTGCGCGCCAAGCGCTTCGGGCTCCTGTTCTCGCGGTTGCCGTCGCTGGAGTTCCTGGACACCCTCAACCGCCGCCTGGTGGTGTGGGGGTTCATCGCGTTGTCGGTGACGCTGGCCACGGGGGCCTTCTTCGTGAGCACGGCCCCAGGCGTGGGCTGGACGTGGGATGCGAAGGAGGTGGCGACGGTGGTGGCCTGGGGGGTGTTCGCCGCGCTCGTCAACGCGCGCATCTTCGCGGGCTGGAGAGGTCGCCGCGTGGCGCTGCTGACCATGGCGGGCTTCGGGTTGGTGTTGGTGTCGTTCCTTTCTTCGTATGACCTGTCCTCCGCGACTCGGGGGATGCCTTAGTCATGGAACTGATTTGCATTGGCTTGTCCCACCGCTCGGCCCCCCTGGCCATCCGCGAGCGACTGGCCCTGCCGGAGCCCCAGCAGGTGGAGGTCCTTCAGCGGCTGGCGCAGGCGCCCGTGGAGGCGCTCTGGGTCTCCACCTGCAACCGGGTGGAGGTGTATCTGGCGGCGCCCACCGCGCGGCTTGGGCGTGAGCGCGTCCACGCGGAGCTGCGCGCGCTCGGTGGCGCCGAGGCGCTGGAGCACCTGTACGAGCACGAGGGCGAGGCGGCGCTGGTGCACCTGTTCCGCGTGGCGTCCAGCCTGGACTCCATGGTGCTGGGCGAGGCGCAGATCCTGGGCCAGCTCAAGGACTCGTTCGAGCGTGGCCAGGGCGCGGGCGCGGTGCGCGGCGAGATGACGCGGGTGTGCGCGGCGGCGTTCAGTTGCGCCAAGCGCGTGCGCACGGAGACGGCCATTGGCCGAGCGGCCACGTCCATGGCGTCCGCCGCGGTCCAACTGGCGAGCAAGGTGTTCGACGGCCTGCGCGACAAGACGGTGCTCGTGGTGGGCGCGGGCGAGATGGGCGAGCTGGCGGCGCGGCACCTGCGGCAGGCGGGCGCGGGGCGGCTGTGGATCACCAACCGGACGCTGGCGCGGGCCGAGGCGCTCGCGGGCGAGGTGGCGGGCGTGGCGCGGCCGTTCGAGGAGCTGCTCTCGCTGGTGGCCGCCGCGGACGTGGTGGTGACGAGCACCGCGTCGCAGGTGCCGTTGTTCACGCGCGACAACGTGAGCGCGCTCAGCAAGGGGCGCAAGGGGCGGCCCCTGTTCATGGTGGATCTGGCGGTGCCGCGAGACATTGACCCCGAGGTGGGTTCGCTGGACTGGGTGCACGCGTACGACGTGGACGACATCCAGAAGTTCGTGGCGGAGAACGCCGCGGCGCGCGCCGAGGAGGCGCACAAGGCCAGTGGGCTGGTGGCGCAGGAGGTGGCGCGCTTCGCGAAGGACCGCGCGCTGCGCGACGGCATGCCGGTGTTGGCGCGGCTGCGGCAGCGCGCGGAGGGCATCGCCCGTGCGGAGGTGGAGCGCACGCTGGCCGCGCTCGGCGATGACCTCTCCGACAAGCAGAAGAAGAGCATCGAGGCCATGGGGCGGGCGATCGTGAACAAGCTGTTGCATGAGCCCACCGCGCGGCTGCGCGCCGTGGGGCCGGAAGGTGATGGGAACCGGTTGGCGGGCGCCGCCGCGGAGCTGTTTGGTCTGACGACGGAGGAGTCCGGGGCGGCCCAGGACACGCCGCAGGCGGTGCAGGCGGCCTCGGGAGGGCGGCGATGAAGTCCCTGCGAATCGCGACCCGACAGAGCCCGCTGGCGCTCTGGCAGGCGCGCCACGTGGCCTCGCTGCTCACGGCTCGGCACCCCGGGCTGGAGGTCTCTCTCGTGGAGATGACCACCGCGGGTGATCGCTTCCTGTCCGCGCCCCTGTCTGCGGTGGGCGGCAAGGGCCTGTTCGTGAAGGAGATCGAGCAGGCGCTGCTCGACGGCCGGGCGGACCTGGCGGTGCACAGCCTCAAGGACATGACGTCGGTGTTCCCCGACGGGCTCATCCTGGCCGCGGTGCCCGTGCGTGAGGATCCGCGAGACGCGTTCTGTGCGCCGGCTGGCGTCACGGTGGGCTCGCTGCCGACCGGCGCCCGCGTGGGCACCTCGTCCCTGCGGCGCAGCTGCATCCTGCGCGCGCGGCGGCCGGACGTGGAGATCGTCTCGGTGCGCGGCAACGTGCAGACGCGCCTGCAGCGCACGAAGGAGCTGGGGCTGTCGGGGGCGCTGCTGGCGTTCGCGGGCCTCAAGCGCCTGGGCCTGGAGCACGTCATCAGCGAGGTGCTGTCCGTGGAGGAGAGCCTGCCCGCGGTGGGGCAGGGCGTGCTGGCCATCCAATGTCGCGAGGACGCAGCCGAGGTGCGGGCGCTCCTGGCGCCGCTGGAGGACGCCACCACGCGCATCGCCGTGCGCGCGGAGCGAGCGTTGCTGGCGAAGCTGGAGGGGGGGTGCACCGTGCCGTTGGCGGGCCATGCCACGGTGTCCGGAGCGCGCGTGCACCTGCGCGGGCTGGTGGGGCGGCCGGATGGCACGCTCGTCATCCGGGGCGAGGTGAGCGGCGACGCGGCCGACGCCGAGACGCTGGGTGAGGCCCTGGCGGACGACCTGCTGGCGCGGGGCGCGGCGAGCATTCTGCGCGATTTCGCCCGCCGCCCGGCCCCGTCGACGCCCTAGAGTGCGCCCGCGTGGAACGGCGACTGGAAGGCATTCGAGTCTTGGTGACGCGCCCGCGTGAGCGGGCCGAGGAGCTGTGCTTCCTGCTGGAGGACGAGGGCGCGGAGGTGTCCAGCGTGCCGCTCCTCGAGCTGCAGCCCCCCGAGGACCCCCGGCCGCTCGCGTCGGCGGCCGAGCACATCCAGCGCTATGGCTGGGTGGTGTTCGCGAGCCCGTCGGCGGTGGACGCGCTCATGGAGGCCTTGCGCGAGGCGGGCACGGTGAGCCGGCTGTCCCGCGTGAAGCTCGCGGCGGTGGGTCCGCGCACGGCGCGCACGCTGGAGTCCTATGGGCTCACGGTGACGCTGGAGCCGATTGAAGGCACGGGCCTCGCGCTGTTCACCGCCATGCGGGACGGGCTGCTCCCCGAGGACGAGGTCCTCTTGCCCGCCGCGGAAGCGGGCCGCCGCGAGCTGGAGGACGCGCTGCGAGACCAGGGCGTGCGGGTCACCCGGGTGACGGCCTACCGCTCCTCGCCCGCGCTCTTGTCCGAGGACGCGCTCTCCGCGCTGGATGCGGCGCCGCCGCAGGTGGTGCTGTTCGCCTCGCCGCGCACCGCGGAGGCCTTCCTGGAGGCCGCGGGCCGCGAGCGCCTCGTGGGGGCCAAGGTGGTGGCGATTGGCCCCACCACGGCGGGGGCGCTGGAGCGCCTGGAGATTCCGGTCGCCGCGGTGGCGGAGCGGCCCACGCCCGAGTCGCTCGTGGATGCCGCGGTCGCGGCCATTCGCGGGTAGACTGTCCGCTCGGTGACGCTTCGGGCACTCCCGTGTGCCCCTGCGCGATGCGATGCGGAGAGGTGCGAGATGAGTCGTGGAATGCAGCGGGGGGCGCTGGTCCTGGGGCTGTGTCTGATGGCCGCCACGGCGATGGCGCAGGGCTCGGGTGACTACAAGTACCTGGACTTCACGGTGCTGGGGAACAGCCAGGACCCCTTCGTCTACTACATCGATGGGCGCACCCCGAAGCCCGCGGGCATCGACCTCACCGAGGTGGAGAACGCGGTGAAGGCCGCGCTCCAGACGTGGGAAGACGTGGACTGCGCCTGGCCCGCATTCAAGTACGCCGGGCGAGCCACCGCGGCGAACGTCCCGAACGTGGAGGAGCGGCAGGACCGTTTCAGCATCGCGGCCATCTTCGTCACGGACAAGACGAACCCCAACTACGTGGGCGCGCTCGCGCAGGGACAGAGCGCCGCCACCGCCGTGCCGCTGACGTACGGCGGTTACGTCTATCAGTGCGACATCTTCCTCAACGCGGTGGACTACCGGTGGACCACGCTGCCGGCGACGCCCGCGGGCTTCATGGACCTGCGCTCCCACGTGCTGCGCGAGATGGGGCACTGTCTGGGAATCGCGTCCATCTACTCGCTCGACTCGGATCCCATCATGGCCTTCCTGCCTCCCGGGCCGGGCGTGAGCAAGCGGACCCTCAGCACGTATGACCGCGGCGCCATCTGTCAGCTCTATCCGCAGGAGGGCGCGGTGGGCTCGCCGTGCACCACCACGTGCACGAACGGCCTGACGTGCGTGTCCACCACGTCCACCACGACGGGCAACGCCATCAAGGTCTGCGCCAAGGCCTGCACCAACACCACGCCGGGCGAGTGCCCGGACCCCTACGTGTGCCGCGCCTCGACGCTGGTATCCGGCAGCTCCTACGCGTGTCTGCCGGCCCTGCCGGATGCCGTGACGAAGGTGGGCCAGCCCTGCACGGGCAAGACGGCGGGCGAGTGCGGCTCGGCGCGCAGCCGCTGCATCGAGGCCGGCACGTCGTATCCGTCCTTCCCCACCTCGTGGACGGGCGGCTACTGCACCGAGGGGTGCACGACGTCCAAGGACTGCCCGGCCAACTCACAGTGCATCGAGACGGGCGCGGCCACGGGCAAGGTGTGCGCGCAGCAGTGCCGTCCGGGAACGGGCGACTGCCGGGATGGCTATGCGTGCGCGCCGCTGGGCGAGGGCAGCGTGTGCGTGCCGGCGTGCTCGACCAACTCGGAGTGCGCCGCGACCTCGGTCTCGTCGGTGTGCCGCGTGTGCGACCGCGTCTGCGTGGCGGAGCAGGCCACGGGCCGCCAGATTGGTGACGCGTGCGGCCAGGATTCCGAGTGCGGCACCAATCAAATCTGCCTGCGTCTGAACGACACGACCCTGGGCGTCTGCGCGTCGCCGTGCTCGCTGGAGGCATGCTCCTGCCCGGCGGGCACCACGTGCCACACGGCGGGCACGCGCGGCGAGCGCTTCTGCCTGCGCGACTGCGAGGGCAGCACCTGTGGTTCGCAGCTGCAGTGCAGTCCCTATGACACGAGCCCGGCCTGCATCCCCACGTGCCGCACGACGAAGGACTGCCCCAATGGCACGCAGTGTGGTCTCGGAGGCCGCTGCTTCGATCCGCGCGCGAAGCCCGACGCGGGCACGTGCACGCTCTGCAACGACGCCGGCACTCCGCCGCCTGTCGTCACGGACGCGGGCACGGGTGGCACCACCAGCCCGAGCGGGTGCGGGTGCCAGAGCGCGCCCACCTCGGCGGCGTTCGCGATTGGCCTCGGCGTCATGTTGCTCATGAGCCGGAGGCGGACGGGGCGCAAGTCATGACGCCGGCGGGCGGCGGTTCTCCGGTGCGGACGCGCGCCGACTTCACCACGCTGTTCGTGCTGGAGGCGCTCGTCGCGCAGGAGCTGCTTCGGCCCGAGCAGGCCCAGGAGATCCTCGCCCGCGAACCGGCGGCACGTGCCCGCGTGCTGAAGGCCCATGCGGGGCAGGGGAAGGAGGCGGCGCGCTACGACGTGTCGCCCGTGGAGGTGGTCGCCGCGTTCCAGATTCCGCTTCCGGGCGGAAGGACGGTGCTCGACGAGGACCACATCACCGAGGCGGCGGCGCGCGCCTCGGGCATCGCGTACCGGAAGATTGACCCGCTGAAGCTGGACATGGCGCTGGCCACTCGGACGGTGTCGCGTCCGTACGCGCAGAAGCACGTGCTGCTGCCCCTGGAGCGCACCGAGCAGGGGCGGCTGCGCGTGGCCGTGGCCAACCCGTTCGATCGCGAGCTGTTCGAGAGCTTCCAGCGACTGACGGGCGTGCCGGTGGAGCCGGTGCTGTCCTCCAAGCTGGACATCCTCAAGTCCATCGCGGACATCTACGGCTTCAAGAAGACGCTGGCGCGCGCGGCAGACGACTTCAGCGGCGCGCAGGTGCAGCTGGGCAACTTCGAGCAGCTCGTGTCGCTCAGCGGCACGCAGGAGCTGGAGGCCTCGGACAAGCCCGTGGTGCAGGCGGTGGATTACCTGCTGCGCTACGCGTACGACAACCGCGCCTCGGACATCCACATCGAGCCCAAGCGCGCCACCAGCGTGGTGCGGCTGCGCATCGACGGCGTGCTGCATCCCGTCTACACGCTGCCGGTGCAGGTGCACGCGCCCATCGTGTCGCGCGTGAAGATGCTCTCGCGCATCGACATCTCCGAGAAGCGCCGGCCCCAGGACGGCCGCATCAAGACGGAGCGGGACGGGCGCGAGGTGGAGCTGCGTGTCTCCACGCTGCCCACGGCCTTCGGCGAGAAGGTCGTCATCCGCATCTTCGACCCGGAGACGCTGGTGCAGGACATCGCCCAGCTCGGCTTCGAGCCGGACGAGAAGGGCTCGTTCGAGTCGTGGATCGATCAACCCCACGGCCTCATCCTGGTGACGGGCCCCACGGGCAGCGGCAAGACGACGACGCTCTACTCGGCGCTCAAGGCGCTGGCGGGGCCGGATGTCAACGTCGTCACGGTGGAGGACCCCATCGAAATGGTGTGGGACGCCTTCAACCAGGTGCAGGTCCAGCCCAAGCTGGGCCTCGACTTCGCTGGGGCCCTGCGCCACATCCTGCGGCAGGACCCGGACGTCATCATGGTGGGCGAAATCCGCGACGCGGAGACGGCGGAGAACGCCATCCAATCCGCGCTCACCGGACACCTCGTGCTGTCCACCCTGCACACCAACGACGCGCTGGGCGCCGTGGCGCGCATGCGCGACCTGGGCGTGCCGTCGTTCCTCCTGGCGCAGTGTCTGCTCGGCGTCATGGCCCAGCGCCTGCTGCGCCGCGTGTGCGGCCACTGCGCGCAGGAAGCCACGCTCACGCCGGACGAGCTGCTCGCCCTCCAGGCGCCCTTGCCGCTGCTGCCCGGTGGGGTGCGCCTGCTCCAGGGAGCAGGGTGCGTGCGCTGCCGCAACACGGGCTACGTGGGACGCACGGGTGTCTTCGAGATCGTCACCGCGGGTCGCGAGCTGCGTGAGCTCATCGCGCAGGACGCGCCCTACGAGCGGCTGGTGGACTCCGCGCGGCGCACCGGCATGCGCACGCTGCGCGAGGCGGCCGTGCGCAAGCTGGCCCAGGGCCTCACCGCGTTCGACGAAGTCGTGCGGATGACCTCCGCCTGAGTCCCAGGTGCTGCTGAAACGACCGCGGCCCGACGCCAGTGAAGGCGCCGGGCCGCGAGTACCGCACAACCCCAGAGGCTAGAAGCGCGACTGGAGCAGCGTGTTGAAGCCGAGCGCGTGCGGCTTCTCGAAGTTCGGCTGCGCCACGCCCGTGACGTCGTCCTTGAAGGTCGTCCGGTTCGTGTCGTACGTGTAGTAGACCTCGCCGACCGCGGCCACGGACTCAGACAGGTCCCAGCGGAACGTCGCCTTCGCGGAGAAGATGGGCTCCGCCTCGCACGGCTTCGTCTTGTTCTTGTCGCACGTGGTGGGGAGGATGCTCAGCTGGTTCACGTCGCGCACCACCACGGTGCGCGTGCCCGTGAGGCCCGCCGGCGGGTTGTTGCCACCCAACGTCGAGTCCGGGCTGCGGTACGAGGCCGGCTGCTGGACGCCGAGGATGAGGCCCGGCGTCAGGTGCAGCGCGGGCAGGTGGTAGTCCGCGCCCACGGCGACGAACATCTCGGGCTTCAGCTCCGTGCCCTTCGGGAAGTTCTGGAAGGGCGGCAGGCCCGGAACCTCGAACTGGATGAAGGACAGGCTGCGGTACAGGCCGAGCACGTTGAGGCGCAGGAAGTCGAACTTCGCGCGCGCCTGCAGCGCCATGGCCGTGGCGCCCTGCGGCTTCGTGGCGCCG
This sequence comes from Myxococcaceae bacterium JPH2, assembly GCA_016458225.1. NCBI lineage: Bacteria > Pseudomonadati > Myxococcota > Myxococcia > Myxococcales > Myxococcaceae > Myxococcaceae bacterium JPH2. The sequence goes on from JAEMGR010000013.1 coordinate 220,473, forward strand.
AACTTGTCCGGGTCCTGCAGCGTCTGCGACAGGTAGCTGCCCTCGAGCGACACGGAGTAGGACAGGCCGCCCGGGTACTGCTCCGGCGCGAAGAAGCGCTGGTAGATTTCCGGGTCGTTCTTGTAGAGCTTGAAGTCCACGCTCGTGCCCACGGGGACGCCCACGTGGTAGACGATCTGCGCGGACGCGCCCGTGGCGTTCACCGCCGCCTCGATGCCCTGGTTGGCGAGGCCCGGGACGATGCCCTTCTGGAAGTAGCCCCAGCCGCCCTCGACGCGCAGCGTGTCCAGGATGTCCCAGCCCGCGCCGGCCATCACACCGTAGAGCGTCTCCTGCTCCAGGATGAGGTCGTTGAGCACCAGCGACGTCTTGCCGCCCACGTAGGCGTACCAGCGGTCGCGGGTAATCTGGAGCTTGGCACCGGGCGCGCCCGAGTTCGCCGAGCGGTTGGTGAAGATGCCGCTGCCGCCCCACGAGATGCGGTACGCGTAGCCCAGACGGAAGCGGTCCGCGGACACCGGGAAGCCGGTGAGGCTGATGCCTTCCTTCTCACCCCAGCCTGACGGCGTGTAGTTGAGCCGGATGTAGCTGGAGTTGTCGCGCAGGTCGACGCCACCCGACGGCTTCTCCAGCACCAGCAGCGTCAGCGCCGCCTCGGTGGTCAGCCCCTCGAAGAAGGCCGGCATCCGCTTGTACAACACCAGGTTCGACAGGGTCTCGAAGCCTGAGAACTTGGTGTTGAAGTTGTCGTAGAACTGCGTGTTCTGGTTTCCGGCGCCGAAGCGCGCGGCTGGACTGCTGGGCGTCGTCTCGCCAGCGCCCGCCAGAATGTTGTCATCCGCGAAGACGAACGACAGGCGGGTGTCCACGAAATCACCGGCCCAGGCGGGCGCGGAAAGGCCTGTCAGGCCCATCAGGGCCAGGGTCTGCAGCGTTTTCAATGTCCCTCCACGGACACGGCCCCCGGGAGGGCCGCTCTTCCCTGTACCCCGCGTCAGCGGGGTGCGTTGCTTCTCAAAGATGAATCACTACGGGCACGGCTTGATGGGCCGCGGGCACTGCATGTTCGGGCCGGGGTAGCAGCACAGGTCGTCCTGATCCCGCGGAATCACCGCCCACCGGGGACGCGCCGCGCCGATGTGGCGCAGGTGACCCACGACATCGAAGGAGGCGGCGTGCAGGTAGGCGCACTGCTGCGCGCGGTCGGGATTGGGGTCCGTCTCGCTGCAGTTGGGCACCAGCTCCGGCACCGCGTCCTTGGTGATGAGCAGGATGCGCGAGCGCATGTTGGGCGTCACCTGGCACGTACCGTCGGCGGTGGCCGTCGCGTCGCGGAGGAGGGACGCCATCGTCTCCTCGCTCCCGAGCTTGTACTTGAAGAGCGTGTTCGCCGGGATGAGTGTATCCGCCGCGGTCGCCGTCACGGTGTCTCCGCCGAAGCGCACGCGCGTCGGCTGGCTGCACCAGAGGGTGACGTGGGTATCGGCGTCCAGGCTGCGCGTCAGGCTGGTGGGCGTGGCCTTCACCGCAATCTTCTGGATGCGGGCTGGCACCGACTCGTCCAACCCCGCCGCGGCCGGGCCGGACGGATTCATCTCCACCACGAACTGCGAGAAGCCATCGTAGTTCGACTTCTCCGTGCAGATGGTGTTGGCGTACTGGCCCACGCCAAGGGTGCAGTCGATGAGGCACTGGCGCTCGGCGCCGTCCGGATCCGCCGGGTTGTCACCGAAGCACGTCGTCCACGTGCCGGTGCCGGTGTTGGAGCAGAAGCGGGGCAGCGTGCTGTTGCCGTTACCGTCACAGCTCACGAACTTGGTGGGGAACTTCACGCGCGGCAGCTTCACGAGGGAGGACTCCAGGCTCTCCATCTTGAAGGTCTTGTAGACGTAGCCGCACAGCGCATCGTTCACGGACGGAGACGCGCCGAAGCCACACAGCCGGCCCGAGATGACCGTGGGCGGCACCTGGCTCAGGTACTTGTTCCACTCGGCCTGAGGCAGCAGGCGGACCTTCTCGCGGATGCTCCAGGCGGGGAAGGTGAGCTGCGTGGTCGAGGTGAACTCCTGCACCGAGCCCGACAGCGTCCACAGCAGGTCACCCTGATCCAACCCCTCCGGGAAGGAGTAGTTGTAGATGAACATGCTGTTGAACCGGCCGGGGGTAAAGCCATCCGGCTCGGGCGTGGGGACGGTGTTGCTCGCGATGCTGGTCTCCTTCATCCGGCACGCCGTCATGTCGGTGACGAAGAAGCCGCTGGGGTCGAGCCCCGTGACGAGCAGCGTGACGGGCTTGCCGTTGTTCGGGTCGTCCGGCGCGCAGTTCTGGGTGAGGGCGGGGCCCGCCTCGGGGTTGCGCCCGATGCGCAGGAAGCTGCCCTGGAAGGCGGACTCCTGCTCTCCGGCCTGCGGAATCTGCACCGCGGCGATGGTCGGCTCCTGGAACTGGATGGGCACGGACAGGCCCGTGGCGTAGGTGCGCGTCTCAGGCTCCTTCGGGAGCTGCGAGACGTCGCCCTCGATGCCGCCATCCCAGTACTTCACCTCGGGGGCCTCGTCCGCCACCCACACCCGGACTTCACCGTAGACGTGCGACGCACGCACCTTGCCGGTGCCCTCGCCGTTGGTGAGCTGCGTCCACCGGGTGGTGTAGTCACCGGACAGGTCGCCCGGCACCACGCGGAACGACACGGGGCCGGTGAAGCTGGTGAGCGGCTGGCCCGAGGCGTCCAACGCGACGATTCCCAGCGCGATGTCCACCGGGGCGCTGGGCATGACATAGGCGCAGTCCGCCGTGCCGCGCACTTCCACGGGGACCTTGTCGTCACCGTTGAACCGCGCGCTGCACGAGGTCACCACCGGCAGGACGATGTTCGCGCTGCCGCTGGGCGTGGTGATGCCCTTCACGGTCACCCGGAAGGAGGACACGCCCGAGGGCTGGACGGAGTCCTTCGTGACACAGCCCGTTGCCACCAGGGCCGACAAGAGGAGCAGGCGCTTCATTACTTCACCCTCCGGCCAATGCGGCCGTCATCCAGAGCGTTCGCGAGGGGCATCGCGGTCGGGTTCTCGCAGAAGTTACGCAGCTGCAGCGTCACGTTTCCGCAGGTGGGGTTGTTGCCCGCCAGCACGTCCCGGCACGTGCAACGGCCGGTGTAGGGGCCAGGGGAGGTGGTGCAAGCGGCCTTGGCCAGCTCCACCGTGCTGATGTCCGGCGCGTTGCAGCCCGCGGGGTTGAAGTCGCGGCCCTGGAGCTCGCCGCAGGTGCACGAGCCCACCTTCTTGGCGTTCATGCAGGCCTGCTGGGCCTGCTCCGGCGTCGTGACGTTCTCCGCGCCGCAGCCCTTGGGGTCGAAGCCGCGCTTGAGCAGGTCTCCGCAGGAGCAGCTCCCCACGCGGACGCTCATCTCGTCCTCGAAGTCCTGCATCTCGCGGCAGCTCGCCTTCGTCGCGTCGTCCACGGTCCACACGCCGTTGACCAGCGAGCCGCACGGCTGCGCTCCCGCCACCCCACCGCGCGTCGCGTGGCCGGCGTTGATGTCATCGCACGTGCAGAAGTTCTGCATGTAGCCGATGAGCGAGTCGCGCAGGCTGATGCCCGTCTCCTGGCGCGTGGTGTTGCGCTTGAGCACCGTGAAGCCCGAGCCGCCCTTGGCGATGTAGTCGTTCACCGCGACGCGGTACGTGCCGTTGGGGTCCAGCGGCTTGCCGTTGATCTGGATGTCCGTGGCCGGGTGCGCCCAGCAGCGCGCGCCGTTCACGTCCTCAAGGCACTGCCACGGGGCATGGCCGTCGCGGTTGTCGGCGGGGCACTGGGAGCAGGGGATGCGCAGGTCGTTGAGCTGCACCTGGGCGCAGTCCATGGTGAACTTCGCGCCGGAGATCTGCGCCTGGCTGACGCAGCCTCGCTCCGAGGACCGCTCGGCGACGAAGTCGAACATCTCCTGCATCTCCAGACCGGAGAGGTACATGATGTTGATGGTGTTCTCGAACGGGAACACGTTGAACATCGCCTCCTGGGTCACCACGCCTGCATACAAGTTGTCGCGGATGCCCAGCGAGTTGGTGAGCGCGACCTCCGCCTCCACGCGCTTGCGCTTGCGCATGGAGTCCGCGGCGATGTTGCCCAGCGGCGAGTCACCACCCGTGGAGGTGTTGCGGCGCTGCACGTCCTTGGGGGCGTAGGAGAAGATGGACGTCAGCTGGAGGTTGAAGTCCATGCCCAGGATGTAGGGCACCAGCAGGTCCGTGGTCTCCGCGTCCTCCTTGAGACGGCACTGCTCGATGGCCTCGCGCACGCCGGGAGCCTGGATGAACTTGCCGGCCTCCCAGAAGATGCGCGGGTCGAAGCGGTACTTGCGCATCGCCTCGTTGCACCAGAGCGCGTCCAGGGGGAACACCTGGTAGTCCTCGCTGACCACCTCGGCGCCTTCGCCCTGGCCGAGCACCTCCGGCATCTTCACGACCAGGTCCAGGCGGCCCACGTACTTGGCGAACGCGCCCGAGTGCGACAGGACGACCTTGCGGCCGCTCGGGTCCGCGATGAGCTGGGGCGGGTTGAGCACCACGTGCAGGTGGCCGCCGAGCACCACGTCCAGGCCGCTGACGCCCGGGATGTGCACGCGCACCACCGACTTGGGGTCGCCCTCGGGGCCGAACCACTCCAGCACCGTCCACTTGTCGGTGGGGCGCTCGAGGAAGCTCGTGATCTTCCCGTACTCGTAATAGGCCTCGTAGCCCTGGATGAGGTCCTGGTCCTCGGTGAGGCCCAGGTGGCTGACCACCACCAGGAGGTCCGTCACGGGGCGCAGCAGCTCCACGTAGGCGCGCGCGGCCTCGTTCTGCTCCAGCGGGGTGGCCTGCAGGCTGTTGCCGCCCTCGACGATGGAGTTGAGCGAGGAGATGTTCGCCATGCCGATGACGCCCACGCGCACGCCCTTGATCACCTTGAGGGTGTAGGGCGAGGTGACGAGCTCAGCCTGGTTGTTGTCCAGCTGCTTCCAGTCGTCCCACTTGTAGTTGGCGGCGAGCAGCGGGAAGGTGGCGAAGTCGCGCGCCTTCTGGACGAAGTTGAGCGCGCCCGCGTCGAACTCGTGGTTTCCCACCACGGCCGCGTCCGCGTGCATGCGGGACAGGAAGCGGAACTCCACCTCGCCCGTGTTCACGTTGAAGATGGGGGCGCCCTGGAAGCAGTCTCCTGAGTCCAGGTGCAGGATGCGGTCGCCCTTGGTGCGCTCGCGCTTGAGGATGCCCGCCATGCGCGCCGCGCCGCCGAACGGACCGGCCTCCGGGACGAGTCCCAGGTCCTGGTCCGTCTTCAGGGGCGTGAAGTCGTACGGGATGATGCGGGAGTGGATGTCAGAGGTATGCAGGATGGTCAGGCGCACCTCCTGACCCTCGAGGTGGTAGTCCTGTCCCTCCAACACCGGCATGCACGAGGCGGTGGCCAGGGCGCAGAAAAGGCCGAGCAGTGCGCGACGCATTCGATACGGATCCGTAAGGCGATTTCGGGGGAGTGACCGCTAGAAGACGGCGCAAGGTACGGGATCGTGGGGGCATGGGCAAGCAACGCCGCCATGACACCCCACCACATCGCATCAAAATCGGGAGCAGGCAGACATGCGGCCCAGTAGTTCCAATGTGACTGATATCGAGATCATCGAGGATTTCTCATCCACGGCGCGCTGCGACGAGGGTTTCCTGCGCGTCCGGCGGCTGCGGTGCCGGAACCGGCGCGCGGATGGCTCCTCCTCCCCGGTGTATCGGGTGGACGTGGTGGACCGCCCGCGGCTGGACGCCGTGTCGGTGCTCGTCTACCGGAGGAGTGACGCGGGGGGACTGGAGGTCCTCACCCGGATGAACCTGCGCCCGGCCGCGTATTTCCGCCGGGAGCAGACCGCGTCCATGACAGTCCCCGACGCAGTGAGCTATCTGCGCGTGGAGGAAATCGTCGCGGGACTGCTCGAACCCGAGGACAAGGGGGAGGAGGGGCTGCGACGCCGTGCGTCGGAGGAAGTCCGCGAAGAGGCAGGGTACGCGGTGCGCCCCGAGGACATCCGGCTGCTGGGGGGCGCGTTCTTCCTCGCGCCGGGCATCCTCTCCGAGAAGGTCTTCCCGGCGGCGGTGGACGTCACGGGCGTGCCGGCGGGAGAGCCGGAAGGAGATGGGTCACCTCTAGAGGAGGGGACGCATCTGCGGTGGCGGCCGCTCCAAGAGGTGTTGGAGGCCTGCCGGCGCGGTGACATCGCGGACGCCAAGACCGAGGTGTCCCTCACGCGGCTGCTCGCCATCCTGTCGTGATGTGCGCGCGGGTTTCCGGAGCAAGACAGACGGGGTAGGGTGCGCCCCGCCTTCTCTTCCTTTGACGAGGTTGCTGCATGTCGTCGTTGCCCCCGTGGCTGGCCCAGCTCCTGCCGATCGTCATCCTGCTTGGGGCCATTGCCCTGGTGCTCACGCGGCTGCCCCGCGTGGATTTGGGGCACTCGCCAGCGTTCCTGCGCCGGCGCTTCCTCAACTGGTTTCCGCTGGGGATGACGTACGCGTTCCTCTACATGGGGCGCTACAACGTCAACGTGGCGACGAGCGCCATGGAGAAGCAGACGTCCAACGCGGACTTCGCCACCATCTTCTTCTGGGGGACGCTGGTCTACGGCGTGGCCTTCCTCATCAATGGCCCGCTGACGGACAAGCTGGGCGGGCGCTTCACCATCCTGCTGTCCGCGGGCGGCTCGGCGGTGGCCAACATCCTCATGGGCGCGGTGGTGTACGCGGTGGTCGATCGCGGCTGGGCGCCGCCGGGCGGCGTGGTGGCGTGGCTGTCCGCGCTCTACGCGGTCAACATGTACTTCCAGAGCTTTGGCGCCGTCTCCATCGTCAAGGTGAACGCCTCGTGGTTCCACGTGCGCGAGCGCGGGCAGCTGGGCGGCGTGTTCGGCATCCTCATCTCCCTGGGCCTGTACTTCGCGTTCGACTGGTGCAAGTTCATCGCGAACGCGGCGCCGGTGTACTGGGTGTTCTACGTGCCGGCCGCGCTGCTCGTGGCGTTCGTCGTGCTCGACAGCTTCATCATCCGCGACACGCCCAGCCAGGCGGGGTTCACGGACTTCGACACGGCGGATGCCTCCAGCGGTGACACCGGCCCCTCGCTGGGCGTGATCGCCCTCTTCAAGCGGATGCTCAGCAACCGCATCATCCTCGTCATCCTCGGCGTGGAGTTCTGCAGCGGCTTCCTGCGCAACGCGGTGATGCAGTGGTACCCCAAGTACGCCAAGGCGGTGGGCGTGGGCGGCGAGTTCGTCGCGTCCAACTGGGGCATGCTCTCGTGCGTGGCTGGCATCCTCGGCGGCATGTTCGCGGGGGTCATCAGCGACCGGGTGTTCGACTCTCGCCGAGGGCCCGTGTCCGCGGTGCTCTATGGCGGGCTGCTCGCGGGCGCGGTGGCGACGGTGTTCCTGCTCGGCACCACGGGCACGGGATGGGCGGTGGTGTTCATGTCCCTGTGCGTCATCGGCGTGCACGGCATGCTGTCCGGCACGGCCACCATGGACTTCGGCGGCAAGAAGAACGCGGGCGTGGTGGTGGGCATCATCGACGGCGCGGTGTACGCCGGCACGGCCATCCACGCGCTTGTCTACGGGGCCATCCTCCCCACGGGCGCGGACATGAAGGTCGCGGCCAATTGGATGCCCTGGCCCGTGGCCATGCTGCCCCTGGCGGTGGTGGGGCTGGTGCTGGCCACGCGCGTGTGGAACGCGAAGCCTCAGCCTCGGTCGGTGCCCCAACTATCTCCCGCGCCGGCCGCGGGGGCTCCGGGCCGAACTGGCACCGAGGGCTGAAGTCCGCGTGGTGTCGAGGACGTCCCCCGGCCTCGGGGGACAGGTGGCTCACCATGTGACAGCCGCGTGACGTACAGTGGCGGCGTGTCCCAGGTCCCCGAAGCACTCATCAGCCGGTTCGACGTCCATGACCGGAAGCAGTTCGAGATCAAGCTCGAGTACCAGCCGGCGGGGACGGACGAGACCCGGTATCTGGTGGAGTCGTATCTCTTCCTGCCGTCGAGTCTGAACATCGACGCGGAGACGTACCCGCGCGCGGACTTCTACGCGGACATCCACAACTACGTGCGCTTCAAGACGCCGGTGATGGGGCTGGCGGAGCTGCTGACGTCGGATGGCTCGCCGCTCGTGTGGCTGGAGGCGTGGCTGCGCACGGGGCTGGGCACCGAGGTGGACGTCGTCTACCACGCCAAGCTGTTCTCCTGCGTGCTGCGCGGAGCGCTGCGGCGGTTCGCCACCACGGTGGAGTCGCGCTGCGATGGGAAGGACGTCGAGTCCGCGCGCACCGAGTTGGAAGAGGTGGTGCTCGTCGCGGGTGACGGCATGGCCCGCGTGCTGGAGCGCTTCCGCACCTGGCTGCGCTCCGTGGGCGAGCTGCGGCTGACGGAGAAGACGCGCGCGTCGCTGCGGCTGGTGGACGAGTACGTGAGCCTGCTGGTGGAGCAGTTCTTCCGCCGCGCGGTGGCGGACATGGGCGCGCTGCCGCGGTCGAGTCAGTGGCTGACCTTGCGCAAGGGCTTGATGGACGCGGTGCTGCGCGAGGAGTCGTACCGCAAGGAGCACCGGCTGCGCAGCGTCCTCAGTCCCACGGGGGACAACGAGGAGTACATGCAGCGGCTGGGTTTCCTGAAGAAGTTCTGCATGAACGTCCTGTTCCTGTCCGCGCGTCGCAAGCAGAAGCGGCAGGGCTGGGAGGAGGTCCTCTTCGCGCTCGCGGCGGGCGTGGCCATGGCGTTCGCCACCGCGGTGGCCTTCTGGGCGCAGGTGCGCTTCACGCAGGCCAGCCTCAACTTCTTCCTCATCGCCGTCGTCGGCTACATGATGAAGGACCGCATCAAGGAAGGGCTGCGCCGCATCTTCAGTCGCTTCGCCGCGACGCATCTCTACGATCGCACCACGGACCTGGTGGATCCGGTGACGGCGCGGACCATTGGCACGTGCGAGGAGCGCGTGGACTACGGCGGCGCGGTGAAGGTGCCGCCGCAGGTGACGGCGCTGCGGCTGCACGACGACTTCACCACCGTGTCGCAGGGCGAGCTGTCGGAGATGGTCATCCGCTACCAGAAGCGCATCGTGCTGGATGCGCGCCTGCTGCCGCGCACCGAGCGGGGCCTCACGGGGGTGACGGACATCCTGCGCCTCAACGTGGAGCGCTTCCTGCGGGACATGGACGAGCCGGAGTTCGCGCTCGAGTACGTGGACCTGGAGGACTTCTCCGTGGGCCGCATCCGGGGCGCCAAGCGCTACGCGGTGGACCTGGTGTTCCGCTTCACGGTGGAGGAGGCCGGGGGCCGCAAGGAGTCCTCGCAGGTCGTGCGCCTGGTGCTGGACCGCAATGGCATCCAGCGCATGCAGACGTATCCGTCGCCCGCCACGCCCGAAGCGTCCGCCGGGCCCGGGGCCTGTCAGCCGGCCGCCTGACGGGCACTTTCGGTGTCGAGCCCGTGACGCGCGCATGTATCTTCCGGCGCTCATGGCAGACGACGACTTCAAGAAGCGCGTGCGCGACGACTGGCGCGACTCCCTCCGGGCCATCCTCGAGCACGCTCGCTCACTGAGCAGCCAGGCGGTGCTCGCGTTCGACCTGGACTCCACCCTCTTCGACAACCGGCCGCGTCAGGCGCGCATCCTGCGCGAGTACGGCGCCGCGCGCGGGCTCGCCGCGCTCACCACCTGCGCGCCCCACCACTGGGACACCGGCTGGGACATGCGCGCCGCCATGCGCGCGTGCGGCCTGGGTGACGCGGACATCGAGGCGCACTTCAGCGACGCGCGTCACTTCTGGCAGGAGCGCTTCTTCACCAGCGCCTACTGCGCGGACGACGAGGCCATCGACGGCGCGGCGGAGTTCACCCACGCCGTCGTGCGCACGGGCGCGCAGCTCGCCTATGTCACCGGCCGCCACGAGGGCATGCGCGAGGGCACCGTGGCGTGCATGACCCGTTGCGGGTTGGTGACACCCGCCGAGGCGCGAGGCATCCACCTGATGATGAAGCCCACGCTCCAGGAGGACGACGACGCGTTCAAGCGCGAGGCGCACGCGCGCCTGGGCCGAATGGGCACCGTGGTGGCCGCGTTCGACAACGAGCCCACGCACGCCAATGACTACCGGCGCAAGTTCCCCAACGCCTTGGTCATCCATCTGGCCACCGACCACTCGGGCAGGCCCGTGACGCTGTTGGATGGCATCGTGTCCGTGCCTCATTTCGCGCTCGGCGCGTGACGCACCGCGCCTGAATGACAGTCGCGGTGCGGCGAGGTTCTGAAAGGCTTTGAAGTCCCAGGTCCGCGCGCTATGAGGCGCTCGGCGTTTGCCGTCCAGAGCCCTCAAGGTGCGGACGGCCCAGACGGAGGCATGCCGCGGTGGCCAGCGCGTACTCGAAAGAGCAGCTGTTGACGATGTACCGGAAGATGTACCTTCTCCGCCGCTTCGAGGAGCGCGCGGGCCAGCAGTACGGCCTGGGGAAGATTGCCGGCTTCTGTCACCTCTACATCGGTCAGGAGGCGGTGGCGGTGGGCGCCAACGAAGCCATCCGACCGGATGACTACATGCTGTCCGCCTACCGTGACCACGGCCAGCCGCTGGCGCGTGGCAGCGACGCGGGCATGGTGATGGCGGAGCTGTTCGGCCGCGGCACCGGCTACAGCAAGGGCAAGGGCGGCTCGATGCACATCTTCGACATCGAGCACAATTTCTACGGTGGCTACGGCATCGTGGGCGGGCAGATTCCGCTGGCGGCCGGCATGGCCTTCGCCAGCCGCTACCGCAACGAGGACCGCGTCACGGTGTGCTTCTTCGGGGACGCGGCGGCCAACCAGGGCGCCTTCCACGAGACGCTCAACATGGCGGCCAAGTGGAAGCTGCCGGTCATCTACATCTGCGAGAACAACCGCTACGGCATGGGCACGGCCATCGCGCGCACGTCCGCGGTGCCGGAGATCCACAAGCGCGCGAGCGCCTACGGCATCCGCGGCGAGGCCGTGGACGGCATGGACGTGCTGAAGATGTACGAAGCGGTGAAGGACGCCGCCGCGTACTGCCGCGCGGGCAACGGCCCCGTGCTGCTCGAGGCGAACACGTACCGCTTCCGCGGTCACTCCATGGCGGATCCGGCCAACTACCGGACCAAGCAGGAGGTGGAGGACGAGCGGAAGAATGATCCGCTGCCCAAGCTGCGCGCGTACATCGTCGCGCAGAAGCTGGCGAAGGATGCGGACTTCGAGGCCATCGAGGAGGCGGAGAAGGCGGTGGTGGACGCGGCCGTGAAGTTCGCGGACGAGTCGCCCGAGCCGAGCCTGGACGAGCTGTGGCGCGACACCATCGTGGAGCCGGGGGAGCAGGACGTCCGCCCGCGTGAGCGCGTGCTGGGCGTCAAGGTCACCCAGTGGCCCTCGTACCCGAGCGGCCAGGAGCTCAAGGTGACGTGGGACCTCGAGCCGCGCGAGCAGGCCGAGCAGGCGGACCGGAAGGCCGGGCTGATTCGCTAGCGCCCGCGGACTTCCAAGCACAACCCTTTCGAGTTCGAGTCGGAGCCGACGATGCCCGAGTTGATGTATCGCGAGGCCCTGAACCAGGCCCTCGCCGAGGAGATGGAGCGCGACGCCAATGTCTTCCTGATCGGGGAAGAGGTGGGTCGCTACAACGGCGCCTTCAAGGTGTCGCAGGGATTGCTGGACCGGTTCGGGAGCGCGCGCATCATCGACGCGCCCATCTCCGAGCTGGGCTTCGCCGGCATGAGCGCGGGCGCCGCCATGGTGGGCCTGCGGCCGGTGGTGGAGATGATGACCTGGAACTTCGCCATCCTGGCGATGGACCAGATCGTCAACAACGCCGCGAAGCTGCGGCACATGAGCGGTGGCCAGCTGCGCTGCCCCATCGTGTTCCGCGGTCCGGGTGGCGCGGGCGGCCGGCTCTCCAGCCAGCACAGCCAGGCGCTGGAGGCCAACTACGCCCACTTCCCGGGCCTCAAGGTGATTGCGCCGGCCACCCCGGCGGACGCCAAGGGCCTGCTCAAGTCGGCCATCCGGGACGAGAACCCGGTCATCATGTTCGAGGGCGAGCGCCTGTACGCCGTCAAGGGCGAGGTGCCCGAGGGCGAGCACATCGTCCCCATCGGCAAGGCGGACGTGAAGCGTGAGGGCACCGACGTCACGCTCATCACGTGGAGCCGCATGTATTACTTCTGCATGGAGGCGGCCGAGGCGCTGGCGAAGGAGGGCATCAGCGTGGAGGTGCTCGACCTGCGCACGCTGCGCCCGCTGGACGAGGAGGCCATCCTCGCGAGCGTGCGCAAGACGAACCGCGCCGTCATCTGCGAGGAGGGCTGGGCCCTCGCCGGCATCGGAGCGTCCGTGGTGGACCTCATCCAGTCGAAGGCGTTCGACGACCTGGATGCGCCCGTCGCGCGCGTGACGGGGCTCGACGTGAACATGTCCTATGCGGCGAACCTGGAGAACGCGACCCAGCCGGACGCGCCCAAGATCATCGCGGCCGTGAAGAAGGTCCTGTACCGCGAGGGAGCCTGACGCTCATGGCCACACCCATCCAGATGCCCAGCCTGTCCCCGACCATGAAGGAGGGGAAGATCGTCAAGTGGCTGAAGAAGGTGGGAGACAAGATCTCCTCCGGCGACGCGATCGCCGAGGTCGAGACCGACAAGTCCAACCTCGAGATCGAAGCCTACGACGACGGCGTGCTCCAGCAGATCGTCGTGGGCGAGGGCGAGATGGCCACCGTGGGCGCGCCCATCGCGTACCTCGGTGCCAAGGGTGAGAAGGTCGCGGCCCCGAGCGCCGCGCCCGCTCCCGCCAAGCCCGCGGCTCCCGCTCCTGTCGCCGCCGCTCCTGTGTCCGCGCCTGCTGCCTCCACCGAGGGCATCACGGTGCTCATGCCCTCGCTCTCCCCGACCATGAAGGAAGGGAAGATCGTCAAGTGGCTGAAGAAGGTGGGTGACAAGGTCTCCTCCGGCGACGCGCTGGCCGAGGTGGAGACGGACAAGTCCAACCTGGAGATCGAGGCGTACGACGACGGCACGCTCTCTCGCATCGTCGTGGGCGAGGGCGAGATGGCCGTCGTGGGCGCGCCCATCGCGTACCTGGCGGGCAAGGGCGCCCCCGTGGCCGCGTCGGCGCCGAAGCCGGCCGCGGCTGCTCCGAGCGCGGCACCGGTCCAGGCTGTTGCTGCCTCGGCTCCGAAGCCGGTGGCGGCTCCGGCCTCCACGGGTGGGCGCGTGCGCGCCAGCCCGCTGGCGAAGCGCATGGCCCAGGACCGCGGGCTCGACCTGTCGCGCGTCCGGGGCTCGGGTCCGCTCGGGCGCGTGGTGAAGCGCGACATCGAGCAGGCGCTGACGCAGGGCACGGCCCAGGCCGCCGCCCCCGCCGCGAAGAAGCCCGCCGCGCAGGCGACGCGGGCCGTGGGTGCGCGTCCCGAGCCTGTGGCGATGCCCATCTCCACCATGCGCAAGGTCATCAGCCAGCGCCTGGGAGACGTGAAGCCCGGCGTGCCGCACTTCTATCTCACCATCGAGGTGGAGATGGACGCGGCGGCCAAGGTCCGTGAGGACGCCAAGGCCATCGACGTCAAGGTGTCCGTCAACGACATCATCGTGAAGGCGGCGGCCATCGCGCTGCGCCGCTCTCCGAAGATCAACGTCTCGCTGGCGGGAGATCAGATCCTCCAGTACGGCACGGCGGACGTGGGCATCGCGGTGGCCATCGAGGACGGCCTCATCACCCCCGTCATCCGTGACGCGGACCTGAAGGGCCTCCAGGCCATCTCGGCCGAGTCCCGCGACCTGGCCGAGCGCGCTCGCAAGAAGGCGCTGAAGCCGGAGGAGTACAGCGGCGGCTCGCTCACGGTGAGCAACCTGGGCATGTTCGGCATCGACCAGTTCATCGCCGTCATCAACCCGCCCCAGTCGGCCATCCTCGCGGTGGGCGCGGTGGCGGACAAGGTGGTGGTGCGCGACGGTCAGATGGTGATCCGCAAGATGATGACGGTGACGCTCTCGGGCGACCACCGCGTCATCGACGGTGCCACCGGTGCCGAGTACCTGCGCGAGCTGAAGGGCCTGCTCGAGCACCCGACGCGGCTGCTGTTCTAGCCGTGCCTGCGGCCGCCGCGTGTTACTGACGCGGCGGCTCGCTCTCTTCCTCCAGCTCTCGCTGGGCCTGGGTGACGCGGGCCTGCTCCTCGCGCTTCGTGCCGGTGGGCAGGTCCTCCTCATGCTCGTGGGAGCGGCACCGGATGCCAGGCCAGGGCTCGGGCCGCGTGGCCTCCACGTGCTCGATTCTCTCCGCGTATCCGTTTTCACTTCCCGCCGCGTCCCGTCGCTGCTCCGCCATGGCGTGTCTCCTTCCAGACAGCCTCCGAGGGGTGTCCGTGGTTGTACGGTGGGCTGCCCCGAGGGAGCCGGTAACCCGGGGACGTAGGGGGCTCGTCTCCCTGGTTGCCCGACAAGCGCTGAAAAAAGGCCGGCAGGCCGGCGCTTTCGCTGCTTAACTTCACCTCCAAATGAACGACGACATGTCACGCGAGCGGCTCGGCGGCACAGGCGCGCCGGAGCCGGAGTCTCGCGTCGGAAGCGCTCCCTCCCTCGCTTCCTCGCTGAAAGAGGCCCTGTCCGGCGCGGTCTTCCCGCTCACCGCGGAAGAGCTGGCCTGGGTGGCCCGAGAGAACGAAGCCCCCGCTCCATTGCTCACCCGACTGGGCGCGCTGCCGCGCGGTCGCTTCGAGTCGGTGGAGGCCGTGGCGCGCGCGCTGGAGCACGCCGCCACACCCTGACGGGGTGGAGTGCCCGCCGCGTCGGCACCGTCGTCCCAGTCGTGTCATCGAACGGGGAGTGGGTGCGACACGCCCCGGGCGCGATGTCTGAGGGACGCGTTATTCTGGGCTCGACCAGCCTGACTTCCGGATATGGGAGCCACGGTCTGGAGGAGCACCATGAACGCCTCGGAACTGCCTGCCGTGCTGTACGTGGACGACGACGCCCTCAACTTGAGGGTGTTCGACGCCAACTTCGGGCAGCGCTTCCGCATCTTCCGTTGCTCGTCTCCCAATGAAGCGCTCGCACTGCTGGAGCAGCGGCGCGGCGAGATTGGGGTGGTCCTCTCCGACCAGCGCATGCCGGGAATGAGCGGCGTGGAGCTGCTGGAGCGTGCGCGCACGATTGCACCGGACGCCAAGCGCATGCTCGTCACGGCGTACGCGGACATGCAGGCCGTCATCGACGCGGTGAACCGCGGCCAGGTGACGCGCTACTTCGTGAAGCCGTGGGACCGGGCGGAGCTGCTCGCCGCGCTGGAGGACGCGCTCAAGATTGCGCGACTGGAGCTGCGCATCCGCGAGGTGGAAGGGCGGATGATGAAGTCCGAGCGTTTGGCGACGCTGGGCCAGGTGACGGCGGGCATCGCGCACGAGTTGATGGGGCCGGTGGGCTACCTCACGCAGAACGTGGCGTCGCTGCAGCGGGACATGGAGCGGGTGGTGCAGTACGTGTCGCGCCACCTCGCGGAGGATCCAGACCCCGAGGTGTCCTCCACCGTCGAGGACCTGCCCTCGCTGATCAAGGACCTCTCGGAGGGCGCCGACCACCTGCGCGGCGTGGCCCTGGGCCTGCGTGCCCAGGCGCGAGGCGAGGACCTGGAGGCGACCGCGGACGTCTCGGAAGTGGTGTCCTTCGCGGTGAAGCTCGCGCGCGCCGAGGTGCGAGACCGCGCGCGGCTGACGAGCAGCGGCGAGCCCGTGCGCATCGTCTTCGGCCCGGTGAAGCTGTGCCAGGTGCTGCTCAACCTCATCGTCAACGCCGCGCAGGCCATGGAGGGCACGGGCCGGCCGGGGCGCATCGAAGTGCGCTGGACGGTGCGCGCGGAGGACGTCGTCCTGTCCGTCGTGGACAACGGCTGCGGCATCCCCGGCGAGCTGCAGGAGCGCGTCTTCCAGCCGCTCTTCACCACCAAGCCTGTCGGCGTGGGCACGGGCCTGGGCCTCTCCATCTGCCGCGAGCTGGTGGCCCAGTTCGGCGGAGCGCTGCGGCTGGCCTCCACTCCCGGCGAGGGTACGGAGATAGAACTCACCCTCCGGCGAGCCCCGCTCCCCTGAGCCCGAAGGCGTTGTGCAGCATGCGCCACACGCGGTGCAGCGCCTCGGCCTCCGCGGGGCGCGCGTGCTGCACGAGCACCGCGCTCCGGGGACGCGCCTCGGGGCCGTACTCCACGACGAGCGCGTAGCCTCGCCCGGAGCGCTCGACGATGCGCACGGCGCGCACGTCATCGAAGGCCACGGTCTCGGCTCGCGTGCCGCCCGGTGCCCACGTGAGCGTCTCCAGCCGCAGCGTCTCCGTGCGGAAGTGCAGCACGAAGCGCCGCCGGCCCAGGCGTGACTCCAGCTGGAGCGCGAAGCCCAGGAGCGCCGCGGCCAGCACCGCGAGCGCCAGGGCCCCCAGTCCGGGCAGACTCTGCCCCCGCACGAACTGCGTGAGGGCGCCCAGCGTGCAGCCCGCTGCCAGCGCCACGCAGAAGGCGGGCAGCAGGTGGACCCACGGCGCGGGACGCGCCTCACCCACCAGACGCGCTTCGTCGTAGCGCAGGGTGACGTCCCCGACCGTGCGGGGCACCCGGTTGTCCCGGAGCGCATCCTCGAAGCTCACGCCGCCCAGCATAGCGGACCCATGCAGTCTCACCCTCGAAGTTGGACCTGAGCTGTGCGATCCTCGAATTCATGGAACTCCCGTTCGAGACCGGTGAGGGCGAAGGCGGTGGGGGAGGGACGCTCGCCTCGACGGTCATGGTGGTGGACGACGAGCCGGTGGTGCTCGACATCTGCTCGCGCCTGTTGGAGCGCGAGACGGACCTCGTCGTGGTGTTGGCGGGCAGCGCCGAGGAGGCGATGTCCATTCTGAAGGAGCAGCGTGTCGACGTTCTGGTGACGGACAAGAACCTGCCCGGGCTGGGCGGCGTGGAGCTCATCGCGGAGTCGCGGCGGCTGCAGCCCGCGCTGGAGGCGGTGATGATCACCGGCTACGCGAGCAGCGAGTCCGTCATCGCCGCGTTCGCCGCGGGCGCGAGCGACTACATCCTCAAGCCCTTCGATGACCTGCGGGTGCTCCGCGCCAAGGTGCGCGCGGCCCTGGAGCGGCGCGTCCAAGGCGTGCGCACGCGCGACGAGGCTCGGGAGGTGGCTCGGCAGGCGGCGATGCTGCTGCAAGCCGGCCGCGACGCGCCCGAGCCCGCGCACGCCGCGCTCGAGGCCGAGCTGCGCGCCTACGAGGACGCGGTGCGCACCGGCCAGCGGGGCCACGTGGCGGTGGTGGGAAGCGAGCACGCCGTGTCGCTCCTCCAGGCCGCGGGCTTCGAGGCGGTGGGCCTGCCGCCGTACTCGCCGCAGCTCTCGGGCGCGGACGTCGTGGTGGTGGAGACGGGGGATCCGCAGTGGCGCGCGCAGGCGGAGCGGCTCCACAACCAGCCTCCGGACGTCCTGCTGCTCGCGGGCGCGGACGCGGACCTGAATGATCTGCTGGAGGCCATCACCCTGCGCATGGACCTGGTGGGCTTTGGCTCCGGAGACCAAGGCGCTCGGGTTCTGCCCGAGAAGGTCCGCATGCTCCTGCTGCGCCGAGGCATCCAGCACGCGCAGGAGCGGCTCGGCCGGGCGCTGGAGGCCTTCCGCCAGAGCATCCCCGCGCGCTGACGCGGGGGCAGGGCGGGCAGGAGCCCAAAACGAACAGGGCCCCGAGGTTTCCCTCGGAGCCCTGTGTTTTTTCGAGTGACCCTGCCGGGATTCGAACCCGAGTTTGTGCCGTGAGAGGGCACCGTCCTAACCGCTAGACGACAGGGCCGATGAACTGGCCTTCCAACAAAAAAGGCCCCCAGATTCCTCTAGAGGCCTTCTTTCGCTCACGAACGGCGAGTGACCCTGCCGGGATTCGAACCCGAGTTTGTGCCGTGAGAGGGCACCGTCCTAACCGCTAGACGACAGGGCCGATGAACTGGCCTTCCAACAAAAAAGGCCCCCAGATTCCTCTAGAGGCCTTCTTTCGCTCACGAACGGCGAGTGACCCTGCCGGGATTCGAACCCGAGTTTGTGCCGTGAGAGGGCACCGTCCTAACCGCTAGACGACAGGGCCGATGAACTGGCCTTCCAACAAAAAAGGCCCCCAGATTCCTCTAGAGGCCTTCTTTCGCTCACGAACGGCGAGTGACCCTGCCGGGATTCGAACCCGAGTTTGTGCCGTGAGAGGGCACCGTCCTAACCGCTAGACGACAGGGCCGTTACGTTTGCAACACGCTCCGACTTCGAGCGCTTCCTACCGTCTCCACCTTCATGCGTCAATCGGAGACTTGAGCTGGGGAACTAGGATTCGAACCTAGATAAGCAGAGTCAGAGTCTGCTGTCCTGCCGTTAGACGATTCCCCAAGGACTGCGGCGGCGCTTCTACTACCAACTGAACTGCCGAACTTCAACTACTTCTACTTCGTTTTTCGTCCCGGCTTCGACTCCGGCTTCTTCACCGGCTTCGGGGCCTGCTGCAGCGGCACCACGTAGATGCGAACCTCTTCATTGTTCGCCTCGTAAATATTCAGCCCCTCGAAGTTCTTCCCCGTGGGGTTGCTGATGTGGACCGCCTTCACGCCCGGCTGGTTGACGATGGACTTCCGAGGGTAGCTGGAAGCCGGATACACCGACTTGTAGTAATCCAGCGTCGCCTCGAAGTCGCGTGGCGCCCGGTACCGATTCTCCCCGACCTTCTGGGAGCCGTCCGGAAGTTGAGCGCCGCTGACCACCTCGGCTCCCGCCACCGTCACCCAGAGGGCCAACAGCACCCCCCCGAGCGGGCGCGCTTTATAGGAATGCCGTCGCAGGGTGTCAAGCCGTCGCATCATTGGTCGCGAAGATAGGCGCCGGGCGGGCGCGCGTCCACCGGCTTCACGCGCCCGCTGACTGAAGAATGCGCTCAGGCTCAGGCGGTGCGCGCCAGGGCCGAGTCGATGCGACGCAGGGCCTCGTCGCGGCCCACGAGCATCAGCGTCTCGCCGATGCCCGGGCTCGTCGTGTTGCCGGTGACGGCCACGCGCAGCGGCTGGGCGACCTTGCCCATGCCCACGGCCGCCTGCTCACTCACGGCCTTCACGACGGCGTCCACCGCGTCGGTGCTCCACGCGGGCAGGGCAGCGAGCTGCTCCTTCACCTGGGCCAGCAGCTTGAGCGAGTCCCCGGTGAGGTGCTTGGCCGCGGCCTTCTCGTCCAGGGTGACGCCCGAGCGGAAGTAGATGGTCGCGGTGGTGGCCATCTCCTCCAGCGTCCGAGCGCGCTCGCGCAGGGCCAGCACCAGCGGCTCCAGGCGCGCGTCGCCCTTCGCCGAGATGCCCTTGGCCTCGAGGAAGGGCACGAGCCGCTCCGCGACGGTGGCCGGCGGCAGGAGCTTGAACCACTGCTGGTTCAGCCACAGGAGCTTCTCCGGGTTCCACACGCCCGAGGTGCTGCCCACGTCCGCGAAGTCGAACCACTCGAGCATCTGCTCGCGCGAGATGACCTCGTCGTTGCCGTGGCCCCAGCCCAGCCGGATGACGAAGTTGAGCAGCGCCTCCGGCATGATGCCGTTGCGCTTGTGCAGCATCACGTCCGCCTCGGGGTGCTTGCGCTTGGAGAGCTTCTCGCGATCCGGGCCGAGGATGAGCGGCAGGTGCGCGAACTCCGGCGGAGTCCACCCCAGCGCCTGGTACAGCATGAGCTGCGGGAAGGTGCTGTTGACGTGCTCCTGGCCGCGCGACACCAGGGTGATGTCCATCAGGTGATCATCGATGACGCAGCCGAAGTTGTAGAGCGGGATGCCGTCCGCGCGGAGCATGACCCAGTCATCCAGGTCCGAGTACGGCTTGGTGATGACGCCCAGCACCTTGTCGTCGAACGACACGGTGCCCTCCTCGCGGGGCATCTTGAAGCGAATCACCGCGTCCTCGACGCGACGGCCCGCGGGCGGGGCCTTCAGCTCGCGGCACGTGCCCTCGTACTTGTACGCGCGCTTCTCTTTCTCGGCCGCCGCTCGGCGCGCCTCCAGGTCCTCGCGGGTGCAGTAGCACCGGAAGGCCTTGCCCTCGGCGATGAGGCGCTCGGAGTGGGTGCGGTACGTGTCCAGCCGCTGCGTCTGGAAATAGGGACCGTACTTGCCCTCCTTGCCCGGGCCCTCGTCCCACTCCAATCCCAGCCACTTCAGTCCATCCAGGATGGCTTGCACCGACTCCGGGGTGGACCGCTCCTGATCCGTATCCTCCATGCGCAGCATGAAGTTGCCGCCGAAGCGGCGCGCGTAGAGGTAGTTGAAGAGGGCCGTCCGGGCGCCTCCGATGTGGAGGTATCCAGTAGGGGACGGGGCAAAGCGGACACGGGGAGCTTGGGCCATAGGCAAGCGCGCGGGATAGCAGTTGGACACCAGGGGGTCAACGCAAGCCACCCCTTGCTCGATGCGCGCGTGGGGCGGTGGGGATAGGCTGCGCCGCCAAGGAGACACTTCATGTCGATTCGTCACGTACTTTGCACGGTGCTGCTGGTGGGGCTGCTCGTGGGACGGCCGGCGGAGGCCACGACCTTGCTTCGCGCGGACCTCACCTCGCTGGCGCGGGGCTCGGACGCCGTGGTCCACGGCATCGTCCAGCGCGTGCAGAGTCGGTGGAGCGGGGACGGCATGCGGATCGTCACCGACGTGGAGGTGGAGGTGACGGAGTCCCTCAAGGGACAGCCCGGAGGCACGGTGCTCATCACCCAGCCGGGTGGACGGGTGGGGGACCTGGGGCAGGTGGTGAGTGGACTCGCGAGCTTCTCGCCGGGCGAGGAGGTAGTGCTCTTCCTGGAGAAGAAGGGCGCGTCCTCCTTCCGGGTGTCCGGCATGGCGCAGGGCAAGTATCAGGTGCAGCGTGGCGCGGACTCGCGCTCCGCCATGGCCGTGCCCGCTTCGCTCGGGGACGCGGTGGTGCTGGATCCCCAGACGCGCGAGGTCTCGCAGTCGTCCGCTCAGTCCATGACGCTGGAGGCGCTGAAGGCCGCCATTCGCGCGGCCCTGCAGGAGGCGAAGTGATGCTCGCGCTCGCCTCGTGGGTGGTGGCGCTCGCGCTGGGGCAGGCGTCGGATCCGTATGTCCGCAGCCGCGTGGTCGCGGGCGACTCCTCCTCCCAGGCCTTGTTCTGGAACCAGCCGCGCATCGACTGGCAGCAGAGCAGCCTGGGCAATCCGAACCTGAACCCGCACACCGAATTCGATGCGGTGCGCGCGGCCTTCAAGAGCTGGCAGACCCTGTTCACCCGCTGCGGCAACCTGGACTTCGCAGAGGGGCCGCTCGTGGACGCGCGCAAGGTGGGCTTCACGCGCGGCGGGGACAACCAGAACCTCGTGCTCTTTCGCATGACCCGCTGCAAGAGCTTCGTGGCGTCCACGGATGCGTGCTGGAAAGCGGAGACGTGCGCCAACCAGTACGACTGCTGGGATGACGACGATGGCACGCTCGCCGTCACGGTCACCACCTATGACGAGCGCTCGGGCATCATCCGCGACTCGGACATCTCCTTCAACGCGGCGACCTATACGTTCACGACGGGCAGCGGCGCGCCATGCATTCTGGTGCCCGGCCCGGACTGCGCCTCCACCGACGTGCAGAACACCGCCACGCACGAGATTGGTCACATGGTGGGGCTGGACCACACGCGCGCGGCGGGCTCCATCATGAACCGGAGTTCGTCGCCCGGTGAGCTGTCCAAGCGGGTCATCGACAGCGGGTCGAGCGAGTTCGTCTGCGTCACCTATCCCAAGGGCGGCGTGAGCCAGTCGTCGCCCCATCCCGTGGTTGACCTGGAGCTGGGACACAAGGCCGGTTGCGACGCCGCGGGAGGCGGATTCTCGGCGCTGGCGGTGTTGGGGCTGGGTGTGCTCGCGCGCTCGCGCCGGCGAGGTGTCCGGTGAAGAGGAGCCGCCTGCTGCTGCTGATCGCCTGCGCGGTCGCTGGGGTCGCGGGGGCGCAGCAGGGGTTGTCCTTTCGGCGCACGGCGGTGCGCGGGCGTCCGCTGTGTCTGATGTGGCCGGGGCGCGATTACGTCTATCACCTGGACGCGGCGGGGACTTCGCGCACGCCGCGAGACGCGGCGGTCACGGCCATCGAAGCGGCCTTCGACAGCTGGCGTGCCCTGTCCGCCTCGTGCAGCGACTACCGCTTCATCCGGGGCGACGACTGGACGCTGCCGGTGTCCGCTGGCTACGACAAGGAACACCCCGCCGACAGCTACAACGTCATCCTCTTCCGCGACCGCGCCTGCCAGGACGTGGTCGCGATGGATGACCCGTGCTGGGACGCGGAGACGTGCGGCAACCTCTACTCGTGCTGGCAGCACGGCCCCGCGACCATCGGGCTCACCACGTCCACCTTCAGCTTCACGGATGGGCGCGTGCTCGACGCGGACATCGAGCTGAACTCGTCGCAGCCGGGCGGCGGCACGGGGTTCCTCTTCACCACGGTGAACGCTCCGGTGTGCTCGGGCCCCGCGCAGCCCACGTGCGTCGCGACCGACCTGCAGAACACGCTGACGCATGAGATTGGCCACGTCGTGGGCCTGGACCATGTGGACGACCGGGGCTCCACGATGGAGGCCACCGCACCCCAAGGGGAGACCGCCAAGCGGGTCATCGACTCGGGCTCGGCGCGGGGCTTCTGCTCCACCTATCCGCGCGGGCTTCCTCCCACGCAGTGCGAGCCGCCGAAGGATGCAGGCATGAAGCTCGTGGTGGACGGCCGAGGCACGGGCTGCGCGAGCACGGGGCCAGGCTCGGCGTTGGTGGGTCTAGTGCTCGGGGCCGGGGTGCTCCTGCGCCGTCGGGGCCGCCGGGCGGGCGGTTGAGTGGACGGCCCCCCAAGGGGCTGCCGATACCGGTTCGCGCGGTTTAAGGTAGGGGCGTGGCCGTCGCCTTCTTCGATCTCGACAAGACGCTGCTCGCGGCGAATTCCGGCTCCCTGTGGATCCGCCGGGAGCTCGCGCTCGGGCACATCACGCGCCTGCAGGCGGTGCGCGCGAGCCTGTGGATCGCCCGCTACCACCTGGGCTTTGTCTCCATGCAGGACGCGGTGCAGCGGGCCATCTCGTTCCTCGCGGGCACGGACGCCGAAGCGCTTCATTCGCGCACGCGGGCCTTCTACGCGGAGGAGGTTCGCCCCCTCTACCGTCCCGGCGCGCTGCGCGCGGTGGAGGCGCATCGGAGCGAGGGAGACCGGCTGGTCCTCCTGACCTCCTCCTCGGGCTACCTGTCCGACCTGGTGGCCGCCGAGCTGCGCCTGGATGCCGTGCTGTGCAATCGCTTCGAGATCGGGAGCGATGGCCTGCACACCGGGCGCCCCCTGGGACCCATCTGCTTTGGCGAGGGCAAGCGAACCCACGCGGAGACCTACGCGCGCTCGGTGGGCGTGCCGCTGTCCGCGTGCGCCTTCTACACGGACTCGTATTCGGACCTGTCCGTGCTGGCGGTGGTGGGGCGGCCGGTGGTGGTGCACCCGGATCATCGCCTGCGGCGCGAGGCGCAGCGGCGGGGCTGGCCCGTGGTGGATTGGGGCGTGCCGGGAGCGAGCCGCGTGCTCGAGTCTCCCAGCCTGCCCACCGCCGGAACGTGAGCGGTGAAGGGCCCGGGCCGCCCGCGTGGACGGCCCGGAGCCTCGTGCGTCAGCGGCGCGGCATCACGAGTCGCATGGTGAACGTGTAGTCCACGTTCACCGGACGGCCCTGGTACTGGATGGGCTTGTAGGTGCGCGACTGCAGGGCCGTGAGGACGACCTGCTCCATGCCCGTCACCATCTTCAGGGCGCGACAGTTCTGCACCTTGCCCTTGTTGGTGATGGTACAGCGCACCGCGACGAGTCCCTCGGCCTTCGCGGCCAGCGCCTCGCGCGTGTACGCGATGGGCTTGCCGTCATCCTCGGGGATGGGTCGCTCCATGTCGTTGTTGAACGGGATGATCGCGTCGGGGTCCTTCGCGATGAGGACGTGGGCGGGAATCACGGGCACCGCCAGGCTCCCCACCGCGCCCGCCTGCGCCGCCGCCGCGGTGCCCACGGCCGCCGCGGACTTGTTGTCCACCGGAGTGGACGCGGGCGCTTGCGCCGTGGCGGGAGCGGCCGCCATCAGCACGGGCGCGGCCATTCCGCCCGCCGTCACGGGCGCCAGGTTCTCGAAGTCCTCGGGCGTGGTGGCGTTGGCCAGCTCCACGCGGCTGCCTCCGCCTCCGCCTCCGCCGCCCCGCTTGCGCGCCAGCTTCTGCGAGAGCACCACCTCGCCGGAGCCGCCGGTGATGACTGTCTCCGTCTGGTAGCCCTCGAGCTGGAAGGTCAGCTCCGCCGTCACGCTGCCCTCGGTGCCCAGCGGCACCTCCAGGGTGAACGGCGTGATGCCGCGCTCGCGTCCCTTGTAGTAGACGCGCGCGCCGTTCGGCTGGCTCATCAGCTTGAAGCGCACCTTGCCGGCGCCCACGGGCGCGGTCGGCTCGGGCGCGGGGGCGGGGACCGCGGGCGCGGGGGCCTGGGCCACTTCCACCGGCTTCTTGTCCTCGGCCGGGCCGCGCATGAAGAAGAGCGCGCCCGCGAGCACTCCCGCCACCACCACGCCGCCCACCAGTCCACCCATCAGCAACGTGCGCTGACGGGCGCGCTGGACCGCGCGGGGGACTTCGACGCTGATGTCCACGGCCAGCGTGTCGCCCCCCTCGCTGGTGCCCGCCACGTTGGAGAACAACGGCGAGGCATACGGCCCCGTCGTGGGGGGCGAGGGGTAGGGGCCCGTCGTCGACGAGCCACCGGGCCGCTTGAACACGCCGCTGCTTCCGCCCGCGGACATGGTGGCCTCGCGCAGGCCCTCCAGCAGCTCGTCCATGCTCTGGTAGCGGCGCGCGGGGTCCTTCTCCAGACAGCGCCGCACCACCAGCTCGATCTCGGGCGGCACGGAGATGTCCGGGCGCATCGCCTGGAACGTGGGGGGCGGCTCTTTGTAGTGCGCGAAGATGAGTTCGATGTGATCGCGCGCGATGAACGGCGGGCGCGCCATCATCATCTGGAACAGCACGATTCCCAGCGAGTACACGTCACTGCGCGCGTCCGCGACGTTGCGCGCCTGCTCCGGCGCCATGTACTGCGGTGAACCGAGGAACGTGCCGTTCTGCGTAATCTCCGGACTGACCGGCCCTTCCTGCGCCGGCGCCACCGACTTCACGAGCCCGAAATCGAGCACCTTGACCAGATCCTGATCCTGCTCGTTCAGGATCATGATGTTGGCGGGCTTCAGGTCGCGGTGGATGATGCCCAGGCTGTGCGCCTCGCGCAGAGAGCGGCACACCTGCTGCGCGATGGAGATGGCGCGCTGCCACGGCAGCGGTCCCACCTGCCCGAGCACCTGGGCCAGCGTGCGACCCTCCAGGTACTCCATGGCGATGTAATAGATGCCGTCATCCGTCTGCCCGTAGTCGATGACCGTGACGGTGTTCGGATGGCGCAGCTTGGAGGTCAGCGAGGCTTCGCGCAGGAAGCGCTTCTGGAAGCCTGGGTCTCGGCTGCTGGGGAAGTTCGGATTGAGGACCTTCAGGGCGACCATGCGGTCCAGCGGGGCCTGCAGGGCGCGGTAGACCTTGCCCATGCCGCCAAGGCCCAGGGGTTCCTGGATGCTGAAGCGACCGTTCAGTGTGCGACCGATGAGCGGATCTGGCCCCGGGGCTTCGGCAGGGTTTGGGGAATCACCCTTGATCATTCGTGCCCCCAGGAAGCAAGGAACATGGGTTCTCCGGAAATGCGACAGTCCGGCATCAAACCACAACTGAAAGGTGGGGCACACCCCAGGGGTCAACCCACCACCAGGTCCAGTCAGCGCAGACCCGGCGACAGCAGATGGAAAACGGTGGACGATCCGCTCTTGCCCGCATTGCGTTGCGTTGGAACCCGGATTACCGTTTTTTCACCCGCGGCCCATGTAAAGGCCGGAGTTCCCTGATGGCTGAACCCCCGAACAAGACCGCGGATGTGCATCTGCGCCGCGCCTCGGTGCAGGAGCGCCTGGGGGCGCTCGAGGCCGAGCAGGCGCAGCTGCGCCGCGAGCTGGCGCAGCTGGATGGCGAGGTGCGACTGCCGGGCATGTACCTGACGGTGGAGGCCGCGGGGACGTCCGCGCTGTTGCCGGCGGACTCGGTCCAGGAGGTGGTGCGGTTGGTGGCGCTGGACTCGCTGCCGGGGGCACCCAAGCACGTGGTGGGCTCGTTCATGTACCGGGGGAGTCCCGCGGTGGTGGTGGACGTGGCGCGGCTGTTGGGTGTGCGACGCGAGCCTGACCTCGACTCGCACCTGGTGGTCTGCAAGGGCCAGCGGCTGGTGGCGCTGCTGGTGGATCGCGTGAAGGACCTGGTGGAGGCGCCGCTGTTGGTGGATGGCGCTCCGTCGGGGGACTCGGTGCTGCCGTGGGATGGCACCGGGATGATGGCGGGCCTGTGCCGCACGCCGGAGGGCATCCGCCCGCTGCTGCGCACCGCCACGGTGTTGGCCGGGTCGGAGGGGTCGTGAGCGAAGGGCTCCTCGACGACGCGACGCTGGCCCAGGTGGAGGACGTGCTGCAGTCGGCGTGTGGTCTGACGCTGGCGCGCAGCCTCCGCCGCTCG